>JBGPGB010000366.1:0-2501 GCA_041483595.1 Nitrosotalea sp. | reverse complement strand
TTCTGATAATCAAGTTGGTTAGTATCTCCCTGGAGAAACTTAAGATAACTTATACTAACATCTCCTATTTGGTTCTGTTGCAGTATATATTCCGGCCTCAGATGTAATGAGTCTTTTGCAACACGGTATAAATTTAATTCACCAATAACATCACATACATTTGGATAATTAAGTACAACTTTTTTCATATTGCTTAATATCTTTAGGTCTCTTTTACGTATCTCATCATAGTGCAGGATCCAATCACCAATAACTTGTAGTAAGGATTCTACATTTTCTTTGCCATCTCCATATGACTGATGACGGTTTGAAGCACCATAGATACATTGGTTCTTACAGATCTTTACAAGTGGTCCAAAGGCAGTCTGAATTCCCTGTTGATGATAAGCTACAGCTATTGACTGGCTTGTCTCCTCTGTCTCTCCTTTCTTAATCTCAAATGATGTTATCATCCTACGTAACAGATGTGCCTGTAATGCTCCGTCACCATACTGTTGTTCAAGTATTGGAAGTTTAGTGACACCAGGAAATGCTGTTGCTCCTCCTGATGTGGCATAGATTGGTCCCATCTCAAACTTTAACTTAGCTTCAGTTAATAAGTCAAATATCCTTTGAAATAGGACATGATGTACAATACCGGAGATAGGATTACCTCCAATGTTTCGCTCATCGATTGTCTCTTTTAATTCTGTTAAATTTAATGTCTGTACTGGATTCTCTTTGAAATCTAATAGTTTTTTTGTCATAATTATTTATTATTATTTAAAAAGTTACGTGATAGTTTACTCATATCTAAATACTTTGTATGGTCATCCTCTCGGTACATTCAAAAACCGTGCATTCCTTACATAGCTTATAGTTTGGTCTTGTCGGCCAATTAAGTTTCTCCCAATATTCAATAAGGGAAATAGTTTTACGTACTGCCTCATGAAACTCCTGTTCTTTCTGTTCATCCCATACTACCTTAATAAGTTTATCTTCCAGTATATCTTTTTTATAATTGAATACCCAATAATAGAATTCTAATTGGTTATTCCGGATTAAATCTACTGCCGGCTTAGTAAGTAATTCAACCATATGAGGATTAAGATGTACGTTATCTATTACTTTCCTGGCACAGTAATGATAAGTATATGCCTGGATAAGATCAAGGAATTCAGGGGCACCCCAACAATATTCACCAAAGGTAGCATTTACATCAGCTGTAAGCTTTAGATCAATGATAGCCATCATTAATCCTTCATTGGTTATTATAGCTGTTGGGAAGATATCAAATTCGCATCCTAACATGATCTCTGGATTCTTATGCCATGGTACCTGTATCTTTACTTGGGTATTATTCTCCAATACTGTTATCTGATACTTAGCACTAAGGATCTTAAACTTTACTGCTTGCTGTTCGATTCTTATCTGATCTGTTGTCTTCTCTCCTTTTATCTCTGGTAGTCCTGCTTCCTTTCGTTTAAGATTCTCCAGTTCTCTTGCTTTAACAAGTTTCTTACGTGGCAAGTCATCTGTTATCCTGCCTCCTGCACCACGTCCTATACAAAGAGTCTCAAAGAATGCACCTTTAAGCATTGATTCAGTACGATAATGATGTGTCTTTACTATATCAATACTGTATGTTCTCCTGGGACATATAAGTTGCTTCTCTTCTCCTTTATATAAGAAACGTGATATCAGGGATTGATTTAAGGGACGTTGTTTAAAGTCCATTAGCTACTTCATTTATATCTTTTACAATTAACTCAGTAAGGCTTATTATACCCTGTGTTGATCTTGTCTTAATTGATCCTCCTAATTCTTTCTCCATTCCTTTCCCTTCTTCCGTAGATGTAGTAAAGCCAAGAGATTCAACAGCACGTTTAAGAGCAGACTGTAATACAATGGATTTATTATTTGCTTCTTTTAATGCATCTGATATACCATTCATACACTTTGTAGAATTCAGTCCTGATTCTTTCATTATAAATTCAGCAAATATCTTACTTACACTTTTTATCTGTACATGTGAATTAATCATAGGATTAAGTTTAATACATGCCAGTAGTGCAGCTTCATAAGATGATTGTGATATAATGCTTACTATTTCTTTTCTTGGTCTTACATATGGTTGCCATGCTCCTCCTTTTTTCTGTCCTCCACCAGTAGTACCTGATGATCCTGATTTACGTTTCTCTTTCTCAGCATCTGAATAATCGAAGAATGCAGTAATACCACTACGACTATTCTTTTCTGTTACTGATACTTCATATGTCTCTCCAATTAAGAACTTAGTCTGATTACGTCCATTGGTTGAAAACCTTGCTGTCTCTTCAGCATCGGTCTTTAATTGGAAATAATAGATTATAAAACTCTTTCCTTCAGGTTTATACTCTGATTCAAATTCTACGCTTAGTACTTTAATAGTTTTTGTTTCTGCCATTTGATTTAGTTATTAAATGTTTAAAATAACGGTTTAAGTGGATCATTATCTTCTTTTAGATCTTCATTAAGTTTCT
>JBGPGB010000365.1:0-2519 GCA_041483595.1 Nitrosotalea sp. | reverse complement strand
TTGAATTTTTTAGGGTCTGACTCAATTATTGTTTGTAGTTCGCCTTGCTGTACAATGGATGCAACTTTTAGTTTTTCAAAGTCTAATCCGATTAGAGACTCAATTGTCTTTGTCATTGATTCTCCAAATTGTTTTCTTTCTCCGGCAGCAAGTGGAACAAGTTCATTGTTTATCTTTTCATATAGTTGTGCAGCGACTGTTCCCTTGGTGTCTATTTTGCGAACAGCTTCGAACTGCCTGTTTCCTACAGAAAATTCTACTTTGGCGTATGATTGGTTACTTCCTCTTCGCAAGAGCCCCTTTACTGATTTTCTTATGTGCTCGCCAAATAATGCAAATGTTATTGCATCTATGATGCTTGATTTACCCGCACCGTTTGGTCCGACAAAAACTGTGACTCCTCTATCAAATGTTAGTTTGGTATTTGCATGGGACAGGAAATTTACTAGCTCAACTGACTGTAGCATCTTTTAACCCCCTCTTGAATCGCTCAAAATTTTCGTTGACTGCCTGACTTGCCTGGTCAGTGTTGCCTCTAGATAATAACGGTAAGAGTTCATCTATTGCAAAATTTGCCATCTCTTCAGAACCCAGTATCTCTTTTGCAATCCTGTGCATCTCTTCTTCTATTTTTAGTGGCTTGTCCATAAAGACAGAACCGCTTGCCTGCTCAGAAGAGATGTGTTTCCAAAAGCAACGTAGTGTAAGATCTGTCAACTTTGAGAGTTGAGATTGGACCAGTCCAGGCTCTGATATCTTGCCTGTAATTTTTAATTCTATTATTGGTTTTCTTGCATATGATTTGATTTTTTCAGCAAGTGCGTTTACATCATTTGAGATGTCACTCATCGAAGTTTTTACAGACATCTGGGGTCTGATGTCAAGTTTTATCCATGTTGGCATAGCTTCTGATTTTGAAATGTCTACTTGGTAGAATCCCTTTTGTGTCTCCTTTATTCCCTCGCTTGATGTAAGTTCGATCGACCCTGGATATGCCAATGGACCTCCTAAATGTGAGAATCGTTTCAAATCTTGATCATGAAGATGACCCATTGCATAATACGTGAAATTCTTTGGAAGGTCTGTGGAGTTTAGTTCAGCTGCAAACTTGTTTATTTCTGCAATTCCTTGGTGCAAAACCAATATCTTGTGTCCCTGATGATTTTTGGCCTCTGCATCAACCCTGGCAAAATCCTCTTCAAATGTTTCAATCTCTGTCTTTCTGCGTTTGTCAAATCCTGCAATGAATGCATCTTTGTAAATTACTGGTTTTCCGTTTCCGATATATTTTGAAAAATCCAAATTGTGGTATACAAAAGGAACAGGGGTTGCTCTTATTCTGCTGATGTCATGATCTCCTAGGATGAAAAAAGAATCTATGCTATTCTGTCTCAAACGCTTTAGTGCATTTGCTAAAACAACAATTGCCTTTCCACTTGGGTTTGGAACATGAAATATGTCTCCTGCAAGTATGACAAAATCAACATGGTCTTTTATTGATGTGTCAATTGCTTCATTGAATGCCAAGTATACATCATTTTCACGCTCTTCGGAGTGGTATTGAACAAAACCCAAATGTGTGTCAGAAATATGTGAAAAGATCATCTCAATCTAGCAGTAAATCTTTTTGAACCATGGATTTTGTTGATTCTTTTGCAACTTCTTTGAACTTGTCTGTCTGGCTCCATTCTGAGACTGCGTCCAAATCTGAGCCTGATTTCTTGCTCTTTACCTCGTCTACGTGTACTATTGAAGGCAGGTTTACCCACTGGCCAATCAGTACGGCATCTCCAATGTTTAACGATGAGAGCTGTGAGAGCAGGTCCTTGCTTAGTGATTCTGCTGCAGACGCAATCTGTTGTTGATCATCATCTTGAACTATCTTCATTATTGCAAGAGAACCCATCTGACTTAGTACGTTGGGATCAATATTTCTTGGTCTTTGTGAAACAACGCCAAGACCAATTCCAAATTTACGGCCCTCTCTTGCTACTTTTGATGCCCAGTACTTTGTATCGGTATGCTCGCCCTTTGGAATAAAGACATGAGCTTCCTCTATTATCACAAATATTGGGGCAAGAAACTTGTTGATTCTTTTATGTGACGATTTGCCTTTTCTCTCCCATACTGCATCTTTTCTTTGTTGTAATAATTCTTGTAAATAATATGCCAGTCCTGCATTTGCCTGTCTCTCGCTGAGCTCTGATATATTCAAAACATTTACTCTGCCTTCCTTGATCAAGTCTACGGGATCTCCACAATCTGGATCAAGTATGTCTGAGAATCTATGTTTTGCATCATCGATTTTATCTAATACTCTACTTGCACTATCTGCATAGCCCTTGGCTGTTCGTCCATAAGATGATACGCTATCTTCTAATGATTGCCAGAAATCCTTTGCCTGCTTTACTGATTCTGTAAGTGATTCGCGCAATACTCTTTGTTGCTTGTCTGCATTTTCTCTGAGTTCTATTACTTCAGCTAGCTTGTCTGCAGGCAATAGTCTGGGATTTATCTTT
>JBGPGB010000364.1:0-2522 GCA_041483595.1 Nitrosotalea sp. | reverse complement strand
TTTACTTGAATATAAGAAACCAATTAAGAAATCTGTACTTGAACCCATACATGAGATGAATACCTTTACCTTATCTGTATTGGATGAAGCTTGTCTATCACTATTCAAAAAAGATCCTAATCAGGCAGAACGAACGGTACAAAAAACAGCTGAAATTTCAAAGTATGAAAAGAAGGTACAAGATGGAATGAAAACACTGAAGGATACTGAAGAAATCTATCGAGTTAGAAGAATGAGTGAAAACATTAGAAGAATATCAGAATATGCAAGTGATATAGCAGAGATTGTACTAGATGTTACTATAGAAAAAAATCTGCGAAAGCAATAAGATAGTGAAGGACAGCGATAAAACATTGAAAGATTCTGCAATTCTCATAACATATGATAGAGATGATTCGCTAAAAGAAGCCTTGGGGCTCTGTGATGCTGCAGGGTATGAAGTTCGTAAAATTATACAACACAGATTTCTTAATAAATCAAAGTATGGGCTTGGAGAGGGCAAGGTAGATGAACTAAGGGAAATGTTGAGTACAATCAAGCCTGATGTTATAATCTTCGATGAAATACTCAAGCCGAGTCAGAATTATAATTTAGCCTCTACCCTCAAAATGAATATCCTCGATAGAGAAGCTCTAATTCTTGAGATCTTTGAACGAAGAGCAAAGAGTTCAGAATCTACCTTACAAGTCAAGATGGCTCAGTTAAGGTATGAGATGTCAAGAGCTAAGGAAAAAGTCAGATTAGCAAAGATGGGAGAACAGCCTGGATTTATGGGAATAGGAAAATTCGAAGTGGATGTATATTTTAATGATATTAAAAATAGAATGAATGGTGTAAAAACAAAGTTAGCAAAATCATCAACACAACGCGCCCTTCATAGACAAGCAAGAAAAAGATTGGGATTCAAAACAATCTCTCTTGCAGGCTATACATCAGCAGGAAAGACTACACTTTTCAACATATTAACAGGAGAGCAAAAAGAAGAGAGTCCAAAACTTTTCACTACTCTTTCTACAACTACAAGAAAGATCACTATCAAAAACTCGGAGGTTTTAATTTCAGATACTGTTGGTTTCATAAGGAGGTTACCAGCATACATGGTACAAGCATTCAAGTCAACTCTTGAAGAGCTTGTGTATACAGATGTTGTAATAGTTGTAATTGATATCAGTGATACAATTTTAGAATTAATAAAAAAATACAAAAGTTGTATTTCTACTTTAGATGAGATCGGAGTAAACAAAGAAAAGATGGTTTTCGTTCTAAACAAATCAGATCTGATTTCAAAAGAAGAGGTTTTAGAGAGAGCAAAACAACTTGGTTTAGAAGATAATAAAAGGTGGATATCAGTATCTTCCACAACTGGATATAATATTACTCAATTAAAGACTTTGATATATCTAGCACTAGATAACACACCATTGACAAGTGAAAAAAATGAAACGCCAAAAACCAGAAATTAGAATAAATCATGAAGATTGAAGTTTTACGTATAGGTACGAGACTTGTTAGAGATGATAGAGTAACAACACATGTAACTTTAGTATCTAGAGCGTTTGGGGCATCAAAAATATACATGTATGATGCAAATCCAGAAATCAAAGAGACAATTTCTAAAGTAAATAAGATGTGGGGTGGAGATTTTAAAGTGGAAATTATTGAAAACTGGAAGGAAGTTATCAGATTAAAAAAGAAAGAATCATTCAAAATAGTTCATTTAACAATGTATGGTGAAAACATTAACACTGTACAAGAGGAGATAGGAAGAGAGGAAAAAATTTTGATCATTGTAGGAGCAGAAAAAGTCCCAAGAGAAGTATATGATATGTCTGATTACAACATTGCAATTGGGAATCAACCCCATTCAGAGATTTCAGCACTTGCAATCTTACTGGATAGAATTTTTCAAGGACAACATCTCCAGAAAAAGTTTATTGGCGGAGAGCGAGAAATAATCCCAACAAAAAAGGGAAAGAATGTAGTAGATAATAACTCCAATTGAATTGGTTAAAATATCAAGAATTTCACTTTAGGTTTCTTGGAAAGAGGGAAGCATCACATATTAAAAAACAGGTTTAAAACCATTGATTAAATATGGAGATTAGGAAAGGAAATGTACGATGTCAGTTGAACATGAAGATCCTTTTGTAAAAATTGCTGCTCTAATTGGGGGAGATGAGTATCTCAAGGTTGCCCGTTCTCTTCTTAATACGGAAGATGCTACAGATGAAGAAATAGCAAGTTCAACTGGACTTAGAATAAACATAGTTAGGAAGGTATTGTATGATCTTTTTGGTAAAGCCCTAATAACAGGAATAAGAGTAAAGGATGAAAAGAAAGGCTGGTTTGTCTATAGATGGAGAGCAAGAAGAGATGAGGTGGATAATTTCATCGAGAATCAAAAGAAGAAGATCGTAGAAAGATTACAACATAGAATGGATTATGAAAACTCTGCAGATTTTTACCATTGTGGAACTGAAGACTGTCATAAATTAACCTTCGAAAAAGCTCTTGATCTTTCT
>JBGPGB010000363.1:0-2525 GCA_041483595.1 Nitrosotalea sp. | reverse complement strand
CTTCATGAAATGGCTCATGTTGAACCATCTGCACCTGGCCATAACGAACAATTCACAATTCGTCTCGGAGATATTTATGGTAAATTTGGAGCAAGAAGGTCTGTTGAGGCACAAGACAATATCCTCAAATCAATTGCAGATCCAAATACCGGAGTCTACCATCCAGAAATTCAGAAGATATTACAAACATATAAAAATTCTAGGGGGAGAGAAGCTACTACAAAAGACCTTCTCTCAGGAACGGGTATTAAGTCAAGATTTAAAGGAGGGAGAGAAGGCTCTGTTCCTCCAAGTGATAGACCAGATGGAGAAGGAGTTGTTAGGAGTGCGCTAGATAAATTATTTAATGCTATGGGAAAATCTACAGAGCAGATGGTACAACAAGAAGGTATCAATAAAGTAGAACGTGCTAGAAGATTTGCTGCATTTGCCGGTGTTAAAACTGAAGGAGTAGCAGGAGCCAAACAAAGTTTAAGTCAATTAAGAGGTGAATTTGAGAAGGTAGACCCAGAAAAACTCCTATTAAATCCTAAAGAAGCTGATACTTTATTCACAGCCGTTAAGAGAGCTAAAATTACAGATGGCGAGAAGGCTCGTGGTTATACAGCATTATTCAAACTATTAAATGGAGAATCAGTTCCACAACGTAATGAACTAAGAATTCTAGATGATGTGTTTGGTAATGGATTTGCTGATAAAATCACAGAAATGCACGGTGGTATTGGAGCTGTTGGACTCAAACTCTCAAAACTAGCTAATACTATGAAATCTATGCAGAATAGTATCAGCTTAGCGGCTCCATTAAGACATGGAATCGGACTCATTGCTAGGAAAGAATTCTATCCAGCATTTGCTGATATGTTCAAATTCTTTGCTAATAAAGAATACTACAACACTGCTATGCAAGCATTAGAAGAACGTCCTAGCTATCTATTGAGTAGAGAGAGTGGATTATTCATGTCTAAGTCTAATTCCTTAATGAGTAGTGAAGAAGAATTCCTCAATAGCTATGCTGGTAGTATTCCAGTTGCTAAAAATCTAGTTGGAGCATCTCAGAGAGCATATACTGGATTCTTGAATAAACTTAGAGCTGATACATTCGACTCTATGATTAGACAGGCTAAAGAATTAGGTCATGAACCATTCACTACAGTTGGTGATCAAATGGTTCCATCTAAAGCAACTAAAGCTATATCTCGTTATATCAATAATGCTACTGGACGTGGTTCTTTAGGTTCACTAAATAAAATGACTAATGAACTTAATTTATTATTGTGGTCCCCAAGAATGATTTCTTCAAGAATATCTATGTTAACGAATCCTAAGATGTACACTGATCTCCCCAAGGGAATGAGATTAGATGGATTGAAGAGTCTTTTCGGAATTGCTGCTCTAGGAACTGCTATTGATACATTAGCAGCTTATAGAGGTGCTAAAATTAGTACTAATATCTTATCAACAGATTTTGGAAAAAGCCGTTTCGGCACTCATTTGATAGACCCTTGGGGTGGATTCCAGCAATATATAGTTGGCGCTGCTCGTTTCTTAGCTGGTAAGACTGATAGTTCTAAGCCAACTAGTAGATTAGAAATAGCTGGTAGATTATTAGCTAATAAAGAGTCTCCAGCAGCTTCATTAGCTCACACTTTATTAACAGCTAAGAAATTCACTGGTAAGAGTGATGATCCTACTACAGCAGGAAATATGACAACTCAATATGGTCAAAAAACATCAGTTCAACGTGAAGTTGTACAAAGATTTACACCTATATTTATACAAGATTTAGAAGATTTATCTACTTCACAGCCAGAATGGTCTGATAATATTGGTCTTAGTTCAGCTTTAGGAGTAGCTTCATTAGCTGGAATGAGCCAAGATTATCCAGAGAAAAAATCAGGCAAACTTCAACTTAGAAATCTGAAACTTCGTTAATGAATTCTAGAATGTATTCTATTGTAATCTGTAACCCATTCATAAGATAAATAGTCATCATTATGATAATATTTAGTATAGCGATAGAGAAAGCGTATAAATCTTATCATTTTCCTGTTACAACCTCTCTGAGAGTCTCCAGATAGACAATCATATCAACGGCTTCTGCAATAGCCATATCAATAAGAGCTATAACATTATTATGTATTAAATCTCCTCCATGCTCTTTCTGCCCTGCTCGATACTTCAAATCAACTTTCACCTCGAACATCTTTTTGATGTGTTTCAGGTGCGCTTCTTGTTCTGGTATCATTCTTTCTCCTTATCCATGAATATAGTGAGTAGATGCTTGAACGTATCTATATATTCTATCTGGTACAGTATCATAATATTTATATCCACATTCATTCCAAATTATGATAACAGGTGGATATTTACTATATAATGTGGAATTTATAGAACCAAGATATACTAAGTTATTTTCATCACACGTATACTCTTCAGCTTGGCTATATAATTTAACTATCATTATTTAATAACCTCACCACCATCTATCACATAATGAATTCTTTTACTTCCCCATAAAGCACAAT
>JBGPGB010000362.1:0-2532 GCA_041483595.1 Nitrosotalea sp. | reverse complement strand
CCACATGATTAGTCCAAATTTGAAATGCAAATTTCTTTGATCAAGTTCTAGGTGTTAGTAAATACAGTCAATGATTCGATTTCGCGCTGGAAAAGATCAAAGGTTACTGATGGCATTTACAGATATTCAGGTTACGATTAAAATGAAAATTTGAGGGTATTTTTCAGCCAAATATGTCAGATTTGTGTTCAAATCCAGTCCACTGTCATCGAAATCTCTAAGCATTTGCACCTAAACCTTGTAAACCCAAAAACACATTCCAAAGTAGTGGCATAATCATGACTGCTATCAATATAGTGTTAAAAGTTGCGAAAATATTTCCAATGAATTTGAATAATTTAGCTGTATGAAAAAATAGTATTCACTCATTTCCAAAAGTGGCAGACCAACTATTTATTTCATAAAAAAATAATGTTCTTATGAGTTCAGATGATTACGACAACCTCGGTGGCATCATAGACCGTTTAGAACATACTTCTTATGAAATTGATAGCCCTACAAACGTTTTTGATGCAATAGATATTATCAAAAGTAGTAGAAAAAAAATCGATGGAGAAATACAAGAATGGATAAAAATAAAAAAACCTGAACTTATTGAACTAATTGCACAGACATATTTTGATCCAGATAAGAAAAAGATTCTAAACACAGTATCAGAAAAACCAACAACCATACCGCAGATCTTAGATATATGCAATCTTGCATCTACTAACGGTTATAGGAAAATTAATTCTCTAATACAATCAGGCATGATAATACCAGTAGGCAATGTCATGATACAAAATAAAAAAGTAAAAGAATACTTGGCAGTAATTGAAGATGTGGTAGTACGCATAATTGATGATAAAATCAATGTTAAAGTTAAATTCAAGAAAAAAACTACCAATTTACATGGGTGAGGACTTTGAGAGGTGTTATCTACGCAGCAGGTCTTTATCTAACAAGGAAATCATGATGCAGAGACCGAAGCCATGATATGCATTGAGATCGGTCTGGGCGATTCAGATTGATTTTTGAGTGCCCAATCTATACAATTTTGAACAGATTATTAACACAATTATCATCTCTGACAATCAAATCGCAAGTTTTTATGTTTGATTTTGCAACTTAAACCATTGGATAATTTTTCTGCAAAAGACATAATGAAAAATCAAATAGTCACAGTTGATTCAGCAATGTCAATTATGGATGCAGCGAAGATGATGGATGATGCTGGAATTGGGTGCGTAGTAGTTACTGAAAAAAATATGGCCGTCGGCATATTGACTGAACGTGATTTTGTTAGAAGAGTTGCAGCAAGAGGAATTCCATTATCAACTCCCATCAAGCAAGTCATGTCTTCACCATTAATTGTAGTAAACCCTGAAGAAAACATTTGGGAAGTGGCAGAACTCATGAAACATAGAAGAATTCACAAGGTCCCAGTAGTACACGAAAATCTACTAGTAGGAATTGTTACAGCAACTGACCTTACTAGAATATGTAGCATAGGTTCTGATTCTGAAATGCGAAGAATAACAGATCAGATTCTTTTGAGAATGAAACCTGCAGACAAGTAACTACATATTTTTGTGAGAATTCCAAGAAGATGAAAATTAATTTGATGCAATGGCCCGTACTATGTCGGTTTTAGTTATAATCCCTGTCAAGAGTTTACCCCGGACAACTGGCAATCCGCTAATTCCATGTCTTATCATCAAAAGAGATGCGGTAGATACATCATCTGTTACATCCACTGTTATTGGATTTGAGGTCATTATATCGGTAGCAATGAAAGTCAACAGATAACTCAATTGGTTTGAGCGATATTCTTTGGGATTTGCTGCCATGCGATAGTTTTCCACCTCGGAAGGATCGCCAAATTGCTTAAGCCAGAGAGGCATCTTGGCGGGTATAAAATCACGATGTGTTATAATGCCGACAGGCTGCCTGTTTCTTTCCACGACAACTCTAGAAATTCTATTGTTGACAAGGACACTTTCAACATATAGTAGCGAGTCCGCAGGTTTTACAGTGATTACATTTTTTGTCATAATTTTAGAAATCTGGAGCGGTTCGGCAGATTGTGTTAAAAACACAGAAGCTAAATCAGTTTTTGTAATAATTCCAGATAAGGTTTTATCTTTTTTTAGCACAATTATTGAGCTTATTTTATTTTCAAGCATGAGTTTAGCACAGTCGTATAGTGTAACCCCCTCTTGAACTGTAATGAGATCTTTAGACATTACTTCAGCCACTCGAGTGGCCTCAAGTGGTTTTGCGTCAATCCGATAGATTGCCTTGACAAGATCTTTTTCTGTAAGTATTCCTACCGGCGTCTCTTTCTCAGATACTATCAGCCTGCTTATCCTATGTTTTAGTAAAATTGCACGTGCGTCCAAAAGACTTGTTCGTGGATTTATGATAACTGTCTTTTTTATTACTTGATTGATACTGTTATTTTTTAATTTCAACAAGTTCCCTCTCTCATGGGTAGATTATAGTCTTTTTACAAATCTCATTCATGATAATTATCCACTTTCAAACAAAATG
>JBGPGB010000361.1:0-2533 GCA_041483595.1 Nitrosotalea sp. | reverse complement strand
TTCTATACATTCATCCAAATGTTTTTGATTTGGATTATTGCCGACATTAACCAGTTGACAAATTCCGCAACTAATGTCTGAATCATTAACATACATTGCAAAATCCCCCTTTAGTAGTCGTCCCTGTAGGACTCGAACCTACAACTTCTGCCGTGTAAAAGCAGCACTCTGCCATTGAGTTAAGGGACGTAATTTCTCCAATCCTCTATCCAAGTCGCTTCCATAACAGTCCATTCAGCATTTTTATATTCTTCAAGATAACTCTTCAACCGTTATCATAAATCAAGCTCTTGTTTCAATTTTAAGTATTCTTCTAATTTCTTTTTATTCAAAGCTGCTTTTCTTTCCTGTTCAGCCTTCTCTTTTGCAGCATCCTCTATCTTATGTTTTTCCCACCACTCTGCAACTTGTGGATCAAATAATCCTTTTGGGTCAATTTGGCCAATATCAAGCTGTACAAGAGTAAGTTCTAGACCTTCAATAATTTTGCATTGCCGACAAAGCATTTGAGCATATTCATCAAGCCATTCCTGCCTTTGATCTAATTTCTTTTTCAAGGCTTTAACATTATCACGAAGGGCCGCTTCTTCGTGGTTATAACAACTATCTCTTCCGTCAGAGCATGGCATATTACGCCTCGATTTCTTTAATCTTTACATTACTTCTGATTGTTAGATCATCAGAATCGACGCAAATCTTTTCTATGTCATCAATTGGGAAAATGTAAATCCATCCCTTTTCCTGAAAGACAATCAAATCCTTGTCGAGCATAATTATCTTTCCCTGATATGTTGTTCGGTCGCCATCAAAACGGTCTTGACCAGAGTTAATATGCAAGGTCATTTGCTTGTTCTTGAGTTTCTTTAACCAGGGAACAAAATGATTAACTTTCTTCTTGGCAGGTTCTTTCCAGCCATTGTAATCATCTTGCTTAGTAAATGGCTTTTTCATTAGATAACGCCATCCATTTCCAACTCTTGTTTCAACTTATTGAATTGCGCCAGTTTTTTCTTTATTTCTTCATCTTTCTTCTTCTTGGCGGCTTCTTCTCTTATTCGTTCATCATCTTTTTGTTCAATCCACCAAGCCTTAACTTCCAAGGTCAAAAGTTTATCTTCGCCTGCTGCCTCAAGTTGTTTGCATTGAGAGCGTAACATCTTGGTTAATACGGAAGGATTAATAGGTGGTTTCTTTTTCTTCTCTTCCCAAGGATAACCCATATTCGCCTCTTTTGTATTTGGAAAACAAGCATTGCATATAAACAAGCACGCTCCATATTTGCCGTTTTCCCATCTGCCGAATAAGCTAAACTGCTCGCACCATGAACATTTTTGCTCATGCGTCTGCTGGGTAACATTCATCTTGTGCTGCCACTCTTGTTTTAATTTCAAAACTATTTAATGCTTGTTCTAGTGCGTACAAGTTATCTTTTTTAAGTTGCCTAAGAGGAAGAGCGGCATCACCAAGTTTTTCTAATAAAGTTTCCATCATTTCATCTTTGGAAATGCCGTCACTAAGCATGAGTTCTCCTAGCGATTTCTATCCAAGAGCAACAAAATAATAATAACCAAAAGTATAAGTTCCATAGTGCTTCCGGTGGGAGTCGAACCCACAACCTATCGGGTAAGAGCCGAGTACTCTGCCAATTGAGCTACGGAAGCGGAAGCCCCTTTGTTTAGTTGTTGGCAATATTGTCCAACAACACGGTAAAGGTGGCAATAAAACCTTAGCACCCCATACGGGATTTGAACCCGTGATCTTTTGGTTGACAACCAAACGGGGACTCCAGACTCCCCCAATGAGGTATTACCATCAATGAATGAATAGGCATGTCGTCAAAGCAAGGCAAGTACCATGAATAAACTGGTCGAAACCAATCATCGTGAAAAACGCCTTTGTCTTTCCTTCTGCCCAATACTTTTTGGTGTATTGACTGGTAACAGCATCAGTTATTAGATGCAAAACCATATTCAAAATCAACCAAATCATCCACGGGTCTTTATAAAGTGGCTCCGTTTTCACTAGAAGCAAAATCGTGCCTACACCCATTACAGACCCATAAATCAATACGTGCAACATTAAAGCAAAAATATTACTGCTTTTGTTGTCTGCTAACCATCTCCACTGGCAGTAAAAGTCACCAAACCAATGAAGGAGCAATAACCAAACCATCAAGTAATAAGGATTAATTTCGCCCAACAGGTTCATTGTTTAAGCCCCAAAAGTCAAATAAAGTTTTTATTTCTTCATCCGTTGCAGACACTAAATCCATACGAATCTCATCATACAAATCAGTGTTGCCTTCATAGTCTACTGCTGTTTGAATGATTTCATCAATCATTTCTTCTCTTGTTTTCATAGTAGGCCGTGCAGGAATTGAACCCGCTCTGATAGTTTCGAGGACTATCGTGCAAATCCGGTACACTTACAGCCCTTAAATAAGAGCAATAACATTTGGTTCTTCATATTCACTTTCTCTTCCGTGACTATGTTTAACGTGTATCAACTTAACTACCGTTGAATCATAAAACCA
>JBGPGB010000360.1:0-2536 GCA_041483595.1 Nitrosotalea sp. | reverse complement strand
GATGCCTTTTCACTCAAGGCTACAGTGTCAGTTACTGTATGTTGTGGAACCTTTACTGACTCACTTAGTGCTACAACATCTTTTACTGAAACACTCCGTAATGCCTTTTCACTCAAGGCTACAGTGTCAATGACTTTTTTTTGTGGAACCTTAGCAGATTCACTTAGTGTCACAGTGGTAGAAGGATTTGTATTAAAAGATGGATCTATAATATAGTCAAAATCTATTGGATTTTGGATTACTTTCAAATCAAAAGTATTTTGTGTATCATTCAAACCATTCAAAAGAACCTTGTATTCACCTTCCCGTGTGATATTTCCAAATTGAGCTACAAGATGATTCTTGTCTTTTTCATAAACTTGAATGCTGCCATTTGAATAGTTACCTCTGGCAAAAATGGTAATGTCGTTATTTTTTGTAAGGTTTTTTTCGAATACAATACGTATGTAATCCCCAGGGAGAATAATACCTGTCCAGTCATTGTCTCTTAATTGAACTTTAGAAAATATATCATTAGATGAATTTCTTTGAGAATCAAGCTTCCAAGAATCAGACAGTAAGATCATTTCGGGTGATGTAAAATCGACGGTCTTTATCGAATTAGGTAATTTTACTTTAGACGTTTGACCCTGTAGGTTATTTTCATAAAAATTGGATTTAGTATTTAGGCGAATTCTATCAAAGTTTGAGAACCTATCCATTGTCATTTTAGTGTCAGAATTTTGTTTTAAGAGGTTAAGAGAATTTTGTTCTAAGGTAGAGTATACAACAATTTTTTCTGTTCCAGAATTTTCATCATCTTTAACATTTTTATAATGAACCGTGATAGCAACATTTTCAGAAATGTTCACACTGTCAAGTTTCTTGTCATTTACATTACTTTTACCATCAACTGATACTGATGAGTAAGGTTCGAAATGATTTTTACTTAGTGCAATCGTATCAACAACTGAGATAGAAACAAAAGAGCCAAATAGTAAGATAATTGAGAAAATAGTTATAGTTCTTAATAACATCTTTTTTCACCTTTGTTTAATAATTCAGTTTCCCGCATAGAAATCTTCTTGAACAAAGGTAGAAAAAACCTTTGGTATGGCATAAAAAAGTAACAAGTTTAAAGCCAAATTTAGTTCGCATTGTAGGAACTCTGAAAAAACATGTAGAATACATATGAAACATAAACGTATGCTATTTCTAGAGTTTAGCATCTAAACCTCAACCGTACAGGTCAAGCTGTAGGAACGTGATAAACTCAAAAAACTAATATCATATAAAGAAAACAAGGCAGCATGATAAATCCTAAAAAGATTTCAATACTTGTTGCAATTGGGGTTATTTTAATTGCGGTTGGCATCAGTTTTCTCTTCATATCTATTACCACCCCAGTTCCTGAATCTGTTAATAGGCATCATTTTCAAGTTATGGTAAATGACACATTCGGAATTGGCGAAAAACGGAATTTAGTGAGTCCATAGTGGGATCTTTTGACAGAGTCATCATAGAACAAATACGATAAGTAGATAAGGGCTAAAAATTTAGGAGGAATAATGAAATTGGGATTATTTTCCCTAGTTATTGGTTCAGTAGTATTATTATCTGGCATTACAGGGTATTCAATAAATTCTATTTTTCCAATGGCCACTGAAAATATTTCTGACTCTCAAATCTCTTCAAAAAAATCAACTGATTCTCCCATTCCAATGGACATAGTAACTGTCACAGTCAATGATAAGAATGGAAACTTGAAATCACAACAATCTGTTCACAACATTGTTACCGGAGCGGGAGCAGTATGGTTTTGTATAGAACAAAATAGATGTACTAGTCAAATCACCGGAACAGTACCAGCAATTCCAAATGTAGCTGCCCCAACATGGTGGATTCAATTTATAAGCGGAACCGCGAATGCCAATGAACCCACTTCTGCAGATTGCTCATCGCCTTCAGGAGGTGGAGCCGTCTCCGGTCAAGTCACGGCTGGAAGATGTGTAACCAATTTTGGAGTAGCCCCTGCACAATACCAAGCGGCGGGAGGATCCATTGCAACAGTTAGTTTGACTGCAGGTTCAGCTCAGTTAAGAACAACCGCTGGAACAATTGATACTACTAACAATTTCGTCCAAACCAACAGAGCTACTGTATGTTCAGTGACAAACGATGGAACGGCACCAGCATCAGGCACCTGTCAATTTTCAGACACAACACCGGTATTTACAAATCAAAGTGGTGGTTCTATAACAATTAATGGTTTAGCACTTTCAAGTGGTACGGCATCAGCTGCAACTGCCGGCCCCCTAATTATTGCGGAAACAACCATAACACCAGTTACACTCGCAGTAGGAGATACCATAAGTGTAACATGGACCATAGTTACCTAGAATTAAGAAAATCAGACTAGATTTTTTATAAAGACAATTTACACTTTTTGCAGATTTTACTCATTATATATCAAGGTAAAATATCACATTCAGATCTAGAAATAAATTTGTACATAACCCAAGAGAAACAAACCAGACGGATTATTTGTTAATTATCT
>JBGPGB010000359.1:0-2538 GCA_041483595.1 Nitrosotalea sp. | reverse complement strand
TTTTAAAGATTCATATTTATGGTCAAATCTACCTGCCAGAAGAAGTAATGGGTTCTTTTCTTTTTGCTGATCACATACTTGTTTCCAGGCATTCAATAAAATTTCATGATCCTTGTACTTGTATGATTTTTCCTTTTGTAGCTTTACCACGCATAATATTGTAGCGAGTCACATATTAGATTTAGGGGGTCATTAATACTAATAAACAGAAATACGGTAGAGAAGGTATGTCTGAAAATCCAATAGACAATCTAAGAAATGCACCACGAGACTATATTGTTGGCTACAAGATAGCGACAAGCCGAGTCAATCAGGCAGAAATTGTTCTCACTATTGATGAAAAATACAAATCTGTGAGTATGGGAAAGTATGTAGCAATAATTTGGAATGGTAAGGGGTATCAATGGATAACTTTTGATAATATGCCTGAATTAACTTGGAACCTTTCAGATATAAAAACTGAGAGAGAGCAGGTAATAAGCGACGAATTATCTGACCTGCTGACGACTGAGGGAGAGCATTTTAGAGTAAATAATCCAAACAATGCGAAATGTAGAACGTGTGAGGAGGAATATCATATCCCCCTGCCCAAAGGTGACACACCGCTTACAACTACACTTTGGGATGATGCAAAATGTTCAAAGGGACATAGAGGAGCCAAATTCCTTCGTTATGGATAGAAAATGACACTTTACAGAATACTGAGATCATAAGATTTAGACATCAGAACTAAATCCATCAAGAGTAGAGACAGTTTTGTTTGATGTTCTACTTACTAGCATTGCTTGTTGAAATGCACTTGCAGTTTGTGGCATATCAGGTTTTATGCCATGCAATAATTGTTCAATGGTCAATATCTGAATCTTAGGATATGTCTGGTGAAGTGATTTTATGACATACGGATCAGTTGCTTTCACTTCTTTAATCATCTCGTTAGTAGGATTCTCCAGAGTCAGGAGGATTCCCATTACTGCTCCTTGTCGTGGTACGGTATCTCTCAATTCTCGAATATCCTTAACACTCACATGACCACTTTTTACCTGCACTACTATTGATTCTATTTCTTCACCAATCCTGAATCTTAACCAACCATCAACTCCTTCATCTGCTCCTTTCTTTCCTTCTCTTGGGTTATTTGGTTTTGAACCCACTGGTCGTGCACCTATTAAAGAGAGAGCCCACCACTGGAATTGATAGGGATTTTTTGCAAGATCTTTTGCACCCCCTAGATCCTTTGGTTCTCCTTCTAACACAAAATTTGAATGTGGAAACATAGACCTCATACGATTCTTAACTAAGTTAATTGCTAGCCACGTGATATCTATCCCAATCCATTTTCTTTCCAAATCTTCTGCTGCTACTACAGCAGTACCGCATCCACAGAAAGGATCAAGAACCCAATCACCTTTCTTGGTACTAGTAGAAATGATTCTTTTCAACAATGCTACTGATTTTTGTGTAGGATACCCAAGTCGTTCACTGTCGGTTGGACTGTGTAGATATTTGATGTCTGTCCACCAATCTGTTACAGGAGTGCCTTCTGCTCTTAAACCAGCTTCAAAGTATTTTCCTTTAACTTGTGTTCTTCCTCTTTGAATTGTGCCTTTTGAATATTCCTTAAAATCTGGAGTATAAAAGTAATCATCAGATTTTGAATACCTAAAGATAACATCATGTTTGCGTGGGAAATCCCTCTTGGGAATCCCACCACCACTATAGCACCAAATAATTTCATTTCTGAAATTCTTTTGACCAAATATTGTATCTAGAACTAATTTTAGATAATGGCTTGCTGTCGGATCACAGTGTAAAAATAATAAACCTGTGGGTTTCAGTACACGATGCAGTTCAATCAGACGTCTTGTCATCATAAAGAGGTATGCATTCATATCATTTTTACCAAGAAGTTTATAGAATGCTTCTGCTAAATTGGCAATTTTATTATCTACCTGATTACCTGTAAGATATTCATATGATTCTCTAGCAGCATAATCCCAACGCCAAAAATCTGAAAACGCTTGGATTTGTGCTGTTGATTGTTCTCCTGATGGCTCTTTAAACAATATGTTATACTCTGCATTGCTATTGAATGGTGGATCTAGGTAAATGAGGTCAACTGACTCACTTGGAATATGCTGCTTTAATATATCCAAATTGTCACCATAAAACAGCTTGTTGATATTAGAATCTAATTTTAGATATTCTTGATGTTTATGAAGTGGTTGTTTTCGTTTGGACATAGAATAAAATATTAGCCGTTGCTTGCAAAGCAAGGTATGTCTGTTCAACTTACAGACTACTTTCATTAGATTACCTACCACAAAATATCATCTCCCTGATTTAACAATTCAAACCCCTAATTGAACACCAAGAGAAAATTTCTGAGAACTTCCTAAGATTGAACAGTGTCTTCTTCCTTATGCTTTTTATGGTCTCATCAATTGTCTTGCCTTCAATATTGACAAGTATTGTTAGATAGGTAATTCCTTTGACATCCACTTGTAAAAAATCAGATAATACTTTTTGGACGTCTTCTAT
>JBGPGB010000358.1:0-2539 GCA_041483595.1 Nitrosotalea sp. | reverse complement strand
TGTTATAATGAAATTGAAATGAAGCATCATGCTATAGAATTTTTTAAGATGGCAATAGAAATGGGCAAGAGCCGCCAAACAGATGATTCTTACCCAATAGAACTCTCTAAATATCAAGATTATCCAAATAAATTATTGCGATTGCTGAATTGATGCTTCCATTGCTTCTTTTTCGCTAACAACTTTCTTGTTAACTCTTTGTAACATCGTATTTTCCAATTTGGCAAGTGCTAGTTTGCATTTTTCAAGATTATATTGAAAGATAGAAAGCTCTTCCTTAGATGCTGCATCAATGTCTAACGCCGCACCAGTCAATTTAATTTCTGCTGTAAGTATAGCTAGATTTAACGTATCCAAAGACTCTATGGCCTGTTTCATATCCATTTCATACTCCTATTTAAGACAGCAATCCGTGCTAGGTATATATTACTCAACTTTTTTCTTTTTCCATGATTCTTCACAATGTTTTCTCCATGCTAATAAACATTCACTGATAATTTTATCACAATCTTTTTGATTATTTTTTTCACAATAGGGACACCAACTAAAGTTAAACCCACTACCGCCCATTGTTACATGTTCGTCTGTAAAAGATTGTTCGTTTTCTAGTCTTTTTCTACCACAGCAATCACATTTGCTGCCAGGTGCTATCCATCTATCTTCTATTTCACTCATTAGAATAAAACTCCTGCGTCATTAACTATTAGTGTAACTTTATCTTGAAATCTTGTTAAGGTCAACATCTTTCTGCCTACTGGTAACTTATTAAGCTCATGGATTAATTCATGGGTAGTTGTATTAATTATCTTCCAATTTAAACCAGCTTCTTTAGTCTGTTTAATTTGCTCTTCTACAGATCGACTATTAATGTGAAGATAAACTTCAATATCGTTTACAACAGCCGTAATTCTATCTTTAAATCTAGAAGCAGCTACTATTCTTTTACCACTTGACAGTCTTTTGATTTTTTGCTCTAAATCATTAACATTACAGTTTATAACCATCCATTCATTTTTAAGCTCTGACTCTTCCTCATCTGGTGTCTTGCATTCTTTGTCTGGAAAATATTGCTGCATTCGATCCTTCATTCGCATTAAGTCTTTTATCAATCCAAGATTGCAAGCGCAGCCTGGGTCTTTAAGATATCTTTCTAATGCGACTTTGTATTCAGGAAATAAGTCACGAAACTTTTGACTCCATATAGCTGCTTTTACATCTATTAAAGTCAACTTACTTTTCTTCATTCTTGTCCTCCCAAGAGTCTACTGAAATTAGGTTTGTCATATGCATCTTTTGAAGGCCGACAAAGTGTGATATGAAACTTAAAGCCATTCCCCACAAGATGAAATCCGGCCAATTATCAAGCAATGGAGATATTCTATAGATTAGATATACAACTATACCACTATAAACTCCGTTGCATTGATAGCAAGTTAGCATTTCTAGGAACTTATTACAGGCCCAATTATTCTTATCTGCCAACCAAAACTTAAATGGAGCCATAATACTTCCATCAGCTAGAATATGGCTTAAACCAACACCTGCACAAATTAATAGTATAAAGTTTAAAAATTCAGTCATAATTTACCTCCAAACGGATATATAAAGTTGTTCATCTTCTCTATAGGCAAGTAATGCCTCTTTCAAGATGGTTTGAGAATTTAAGTAGTTTTCCGCATTATAAATTGACATCTCCATATGATTCACAACATTGGCATCAATTTTCTCTACTTTCACTTCCTCATGGAAATAATCACTCAATATAGAAATGTCTTCTTTGGAAATTTTGTTTACAAAGTCAATTAACATTTTTTGTGCCATTGGTCGTAAACCAGATTCCTTTTGAGCGATTGCCCAATTATAAAAAGTTGTTTTAAAATTAGGAAGCAGTTTTCTCAACTCCGAATCAATAAAAACAAGTTTTTCAACATTTTGAAACGTAATTATTTTAGTCATTACTTTAATAGAGTTATACAAATTGGAGTTTTCATATGACCGACGAAAAATATACACAATCCCGCAAGCCAATTAATCCTCTAGATAATTTTAATCCAGACGATGCTGCTGCTGTTATGGCAAGAGTAAAAGAATTGGAAAAGAATGTTCCTTTACTTGATCCAATAACAAGACAACCTCTTCCTGGTGATGCTGCTGGAAAACAAACACTGCCACCATTTATGTCTGGTAATGTTCCGGCAGAAGTAGCACAAATGTTTGCTAAAGATAGTCGGGCAAATGTACCTAGTACTTCTGTAGAAGCTACTCCACGCCCAATGAAACAAATGACAAATAATCCCAAGCTAAATGAGCTTTTGGAAGGATTAAAGCCTGTCACTGGTCGTTATGAAGAATGTAGACTACCATCTCTTTCAAAGTTTTATCTAAATAACGAAGCTCCCGAAGGCGGTCTTGTTCATCTTAGACCTATGACTGGTGAAGAAGAAGAAATTCTATCAACACAGAGATTGCTGAAAAAGGGACATGCTATTAATATGGTGTTCCGCAACTGTGTTAAAGAAAACATAAATCCAGAAAAGTG
>JBGPGB010000357.1:0-2540 GCA_041483595.1 Nitrosotalea sp. | reverse complement strand
TAAAAGCAATAAGTTAGAAATATCAAAAGTTTAGGAACGTTGGTCTAGTGAAGTCAACGTAGACATCTCTATCAACATTGAACGTGCTGTGTTTACCGAGGCTTGAATTTGCTCTACGTTAGGAATAGAAAAACCATACCTTTCCTTTTGGTATAAAAGATAGCCTACAGAGGAGGTAAGATGCTCTAATAATTCCTCATTTAACTTGATGATTTTAGCGCTTTTTCGTTGCTCTTCTATAATCTGTAGTTTTTTTGTATAACTGAACAATCTACTTTTGCTCCTTTTTATTCTCATTCTGAATATCTGCGAACTTATTTAATTTCTCATCAATTGAAGTTAGAATTGGCAAATACTCGAAAAGTTTCATCATTTGTTTTCTTGTTTTGGGATCAGGTAAAGCAGTAACAATAGGTCGAAGTATCTTACTTAGGGCAACAATGGTTTTAGAAACTTGTATATGCTGATTTATTGAATGATAATCCTGCCAAGCGATACGATAATGTAGTTCTGCTACCTGAGTTTCCAAAATGTTAATCCTACTTTGTTCCTCTGTAGTCTCCCCTTTTTTAAGATGAATTGCGGCTACCAATGCTTTTTGTTCCTCAAGATTTTTTATTTGTTCCATAGCCATATCACGAAGTTTCTCAAATTCCTTGATAGTTCCAAATTCATCATAGTAAAAAGGATTGTTTAATGGGCTTTCCAATTTCTGGGCTTGTTGATAGTAATAAAATAATTTTGAAATAAAATTATTGAAATCCATGTTATTCGTCCTTTCTTTCTTTTGCTCTCCTTCCGATTTCCTGATTTATCCAGAGATTGATTGCTTCTTCAAATGCATCGCTGATGTTTCCCTTCTTCATTCCTTTTGATTGAAAAACTGCTTTCCGAAATCTCTCCTCTGTCTTATCGTCTAACACTATATTCATTTTTCCCATGTCTATATTAGAGAGACTTCTTCTTATAAATATATAGAGATATATTTATTAGCTGTGCTTGCAATAGAGAGATAGAGAGATATGGAGACAACAAATCGTCCTGAAGAAAAAAGAAAAGTTGCATTTAGACCGGCAGTAAACAGAGTTTTAGATCATCAATCCAAGAGTCATTTCCATTATGACCCCATAATGTTTATATAATTATGACCCCATAATAGAGGTGAATGAAACGATTAGAAAACACAAACACAAAAAATCATCGAATTGTAGCGGGGGTATTCAACTAGATTTGACCGCCTTCCTTGAAAAACGAGACGAACGTGCAACAAAGATAGCTACATCAGAAGATTCTATTGAAACTATAACAAAGAACTACTTTAGGGCAAAATCTGAATCTGGAAATGGCTGGCACAATGTAAAAAAGATGCCTGATGCAGATATTTGGATTTGCGATTGTAGGGGTTTTATGGCTAGACTTAGCAAAACTGGGGACAAACGTTGTATTCATATCATAAGATGCCAAATACTACAAAACCTAGCCAACATGGACACCAAAATAGAACCAATAGATAGATCCAAAATATGTCCAAAATGCTCTTCAACAACTATAATCAAAATTGGATTCAGATTAGTAAAAAGTGGCATCAAGAAAAGAAGATACCAATGCAAACAATGCAAACACAAATTCACTCATTGTGAGAATGGTTTTGGTAAGCTCAGTTCTGATCCTAGAATTGTATGTGAAGCACTTAACCTAAAATTCTCTGGAATGTCATTCAGGGATATTGAAAGACATATTTCAGTTATACATAACATCAAACTAAGTCATGTTTCAATCTTGAATTGGTTCAGAAAATATCCACAAATAATGAAAGAATATGTTGACAAGCTAATTCCTGAAGCAAGTCAGGTGTGGTCAGTTGATGAAATGATGCTAAATGTCAAAGATACAAAACCGATAGAAGGTAAGGGATTGTACGTCTGGATGTGGTCGATAATAAATCCTCAGACAAAATTTGTTATTGCTTCAGAAATATCCAAAAGACGAGAGATAAGTGATGCTAGAACCATATTTGCAAGTGGAAAAGAAAAGACAAAATCTAGTCCAAGTTTTGTAATCACAGATGCCTTACATTCCTATGATCAAGCATTCAGAAAGGAGTTTAATGTTAGAAAAACTGCCCATATCAAGACAAAGTCATTATCAGATGGCTTTGCGAACAGACCGATAGAAAGATACCATAATGAAGTAAGGTCTGTCATAAAATCAAAACGAGGACTAGGCAATGACAAATCAACACAAGAATTTGCAGACGCTAACAGGATTTATCACAATTACATTAGACCGCATTCTGGCTTGCCAGACAAAAAAACTCCTGCTGAAGCGGCAGGACTTGACTTGAACTTGGGCAAAAACAAAATTCATAATCTTATAGTTAAGAGTGCAACGCCAAATAACTTTGCCACACAACTAGGTTTACGAATCAATAGGGTCGTCATAATGAATGAAAAAGATTCCATAAAAGTAATTACCAAAGGTTGGATTGAAAAACAAACTTGGAGAGAAATAAATGACATTCTGAGATTGAATGGCTTTAG
>JBGPGB010000356.1:0-2548 GCA_041483595.1 Nitrosotalea sp. | reverse complement strand
GACCATTCCTCCCATAATTCTTCTTGATGCAAATGTTTCAAAGGATGCTTGTTTTTCATCATATTCACTGGCTATTTCCACCAGTGAAAGACATCCTGCCGAAACCAATTCGTCGAAAGGAATTGTTGATGGTACTTTATTTTTTAAAGTTTTTGCCAGTTTCTCCACCAATTTGAGGTTTTTGACGATTAACGCATTGCGTTCAGTAAGTTCCATAAGTTTATCCATGTTAGTAAAAGTTATCCTATATACTCTCCAAATCAAACATTTTCGTCCTCATAAGGTTCCCAATATTCAGATTCCTGCATAGGCATAAACAAAGACTCCTTTTTCTTTTTAGGTTTCTTTGCGTCCTTTTCCTTGTCCTTGCTCTCTGGCGGAAGATGCGGCTCAAACCACAATTCGTTTCTCACCATAGCCTGATGGTTAATCACTGGGGGAGTGACATAATCCAAAAAGTCTTGAGCTTCCTTTCTAATGTTTTTCTTTGATGAGTACTTTAACGCACGTTGAAGAACCCAATTCTTTGTTTCGTAAAGACCTTTACTAAGGATAAAGAATGGTTCATCATTATGCAAGCCTAAAACTGTTAACAAATCTCGCAGTGTAGTAACTGGTGTTACATTACCTGGGAAATCTGCTCTTTTACAGTAACCTACGAAATGAATAAACATTCTCGCCCAATTCTTGATGTCGGTTTCATCAAGAGTACCTTCTGGCAAACGAAGTTCCACTGTACGTTTGTTGTGTGTGCCCAAAGCATAATGACACATATTCAGAGAAACTCTTCGTTCGTTATTATCATAACTCACTGGGCGCACTCTGTTCCAAAACAAATCAACACTCTTGAGATGTTGATCTGTAACTGGTTTGACTTCACGCAATAACTGGCAGTAAATGTTATTACGCCTGTTCTTTGGAAGAATCTCCATTATCAATGGTTCGATCTTCATCCAATAAGCAACTAATGTAGCTGCCTGTTGTGGTTCAAAATCTTTGATTTCGACATGAATGTGATAACCGCAATTGTCGTTGACTTCTGCGCCAGCATCTTTAAGAACGGTTCCCATGTTGGCAATCTTGAGAAGATCGGCAACACCAGATGCCTTGTAACTGGCTACTTCCCATCCGCCCTCTTGTGCCTTATTGCCACAAGAGCGATCAAATTTGCAGTGCCAATAGTTGTTTCCATTATCTTGTTGATATGTCGTGCTTGCCATCACTTCTTTTTTCTGATCGGCTTTCTGCACAGCACGAGTAATAACTTCTAAACTGACCTTCTTGTTTACCTCAAGCTCTATACCAAAACATCGCTTGGTAATGAACTTGATGTATTTGACTGGAAGGGTTTCTGTCATAACACACTCTCACAAAATGTTGATGTTACATCCCAGTATACCACGGTTTATCTGACCCACCCGGCTTCATTCCTTTTGCGAAATTAACAAAATATTGCGTGTTCTTACGAATATCTGCTTTCGTTTCTGCATTTTGCTCTTCCATATCGGACAACTGCCCGCTAAGAGTTTGCATCGAATCAGTAATTATCTTTTGTGAGTTAATTATCTGTGCCAGTCCCGAAGTTATCAGGTATGCGAATATCAATATAGCAAGTTGTCCCACAAGAATCAACCCCGCCGAAACAATTATTAACCAATGCCACCACTCCATCACCTGACGCCTCCAGTTAATGTGGCGTCGTATGCTAAGGTATTGTCCGCCGGAAACTGGTGTGAACCTGTTCCTGTGTTTTGCGGGAAGATACGGAACGCCAACTGTTGTAAGTTTCTAAAGAAGCCAGGACTATCGCTCAAGACAATTGGCTGAACTACATCAGGCTTCGATTGTAGCAAATTTGGGTCTATTGTAAAGGCAAACCCAAAAAATGAATCATTTTTATTTACTACATTTCTATTTCTGTAGAATGCAATGATTCGTGAAGTCTCAACCAACTGTCCTCTTGTTCTTGATAGCTTCATCGTAAATTTCCAAGAACGCCCGGAAGAACCAAATGAAGCGTCAATAATCCAGCTTTCGCTTCCTTGATGATCTACCGTTGATCTCCCAGAGTAATGTAGCGTGCTGCGCCACTCTTTATCTGTACTTGAATAGATTAATTTGATAAAATCTCCATTCACTTTCCCTACCTTAGTTACTCCTGGTAGTATAATATTGTTGGTTTTGAAGAAATTGCTCAGTGGCTTGATTTTAGCCAGATTGTGTTTCAACTCCAATACGTCTGGCAAGAAAACATTTAAATTGCCATTAACAACTTTAATCAGTTGCACTCTTTCCGTCAATCTTTTTCTTTTTGGAACAGCTAAATCAACAATCTCTGGTGATAATATCTCTCCGACAAAAATAATGTTTTGATCAAAGACGCCATAATCATCTGAGAACGTTTCAGTATCATTGCCATCAATTTCAAAAACACCAACGGCATCAAAAATAAACTTTTTGACCTCTGGCACAAATGCACGAATTATCGTTGGCGTACCTATAATCTCTTCATCTATTGATGGTGGGAAAATAGCTGGTCCAATATGGG
>JBGPGB010000355.1:0-2557 GCA_041483595.1 Nitrosotalea sp. | reverse complement strand
ATTAAACTCCAATAGATCCAACTGAGAGGAGTTTCTACACTTTGATTTTCTTCTATAAGATCCTCTATCCAAGATTGATTCATCTTCCAGCAATCTTGATAAAACTCTCATCAGACTTGTCCCATATCATCCAAGCGCATGTTACTGAATCTGTCTTTCCATCTCCACTAAATGAGTATCTTGGTAAGACAATTAATTTATTTGGCGGTTTTTCTGATAGAAATCTAACTCTATCTTTTGTTGGCTCTAAGAAAGATAACCTTAATAAAAAAGCAACTCCTAAAGTTGAATAGTGAACAGCATTATATAAAATTTTAATGGCAGATGAGAATGGAGGATTTGTTACTGTCCAATCTGGTTTAGGATTAATATCATTCCAGTACATATGATTAGTTGCATCAAATCCAGTTGTAATATCATTAGTTATAGGATTATTTAAGTATCTAGATATATGCCCTTGACCGTTACAGCATTCAAATACTCTACCTTCTAATTTAATATTTTCTAATAGGATATCTACTAATTTTTTGCCAGTAGGATAAAATTCTCTATCCATTGCGGCTCATTCATCATTCTCAGCCGCTTCTGCTATCTTATTTCTTAATCTATTATATATCATAATTGATAGCATTTCATCCTCTTGTGGAGGGCTATAATTTTGAATAGCCCTTCTAATAATCTAAGCTTCGTGTATAGTAAGCTCTAGTATTACTGTCATTATTCATTCCTTTGAAGAATAAGTTCTACATTTTTTAACATTAAACCATTATTTTTAATATCTAAAGATATTATGTATCTATTAAAACTACTATATCTCCCAAGCTCATTGACTAAGCTCTCAAATATAAATTGACAACAATTAGCATATGTTTCATGATCAACATTATATGTATCAGGCCATTCACCTAATCCGAATTCATCATTGAATTGATTCATTAGATCCTGTGCTGTCATACTCTTCCAACTTTTCCACGTTCTAAAGCTAAGTTATATATCTTTTCAAATAATTGTGTAGGAAAATTCTGCCCAGCAGAACCAACTACTATTACATGGAAATTAGAACGAAATAGTAGATCATTTACACTATGTGGAAAGAAATATTGATTAGGATTTAAGTTTTGACTTCTAGCAAAACGATAAGCTTCTTCTTCATTTCCTGCTATTAAGCATATTTTAGTCATCTTTTTCCTCTTCAAGATAATCATATAGTTTATCAATTAATAAAATTATTAATGGATCAAATTCACGACTGATATAACCAGCACGTTTATTAAAATAATCATATAATGCTTTAACTTCTTCATTTTCTATGATAAAAGGTTGTTTCATAATCTTATTTTCAATTATATCTTCACCTTCTCAAAACTAGCATAATTAGTGTGACTAACCTCAACATCACAAGGGATAATAAGTTTAATATCCCTCTTTAATGTACAATAAATAGAAAAATCAATCGGAGTCTCCATATGTTTCTTCATAAGTCTCGCATAGACCTCCCAGTTGTTTTCTGGAGCTTGAAGACATAGAGCATCATGCTTCTCTTCTGCCCAGAGAATTTCCGTATCTCCATTTAATTCTTCATCTATTTTTATGGCAGCTCCTTGAACTAAGTGAGCTACTGTTCTTTGTGGTATATTCGCGTATGCTTCTTGATAGAGACTGTCATCCATACGACCGTTAAAGATACGTACACCTCCCATAGTATCTACAAGAACTCTAGAACTATTAATAGCATTTTTAATATCTGCATGAAATTTATCCCTAATTTTTGGTGAAGCTGAATGAAATAAATCAAGCATTTGCCCTGCTCTCCACTCAGATATATCCATATTAATTTCATATTTCTGAGCATTTGTATTAAAATTGATCATTAGAGTATGCTTTTTCATATCGTAATTACCAGCATTCCTAATTGTTTTACCTGTATATCTTTCAGGACCATCTTTTGGAAGTTTATCTACTATTGGATGTTGAAAGTCTGCACTCAACTCAAGACGGCTTGTGTAACCAAACATTAATCCAGCCGTTCTCCTATGAATGTCAACCTTTAGTTCAAATGCTTTGAGAAGTTCCCAATCCTCACTGAGAACAGCTACAACTCTAGGTTCAGCTTGTGAAGCATCTACTTGAATAATAACTTTACCTTCATCAGCTATAAACATAGATTTAATATCTTTACCGAGCCTTCCATGAGCTGAGATAGTATGGTCCGCTAATCCAATTTTTTTAGGCCGTAAAGGTTTCTTAAGAATACCTGTAGAAGAACGAGTTGTTTCTGTAGCTGATATGTTGTAAGCTGATTTGCATCTACCATCATAATCAGGACAGAAAGATATTTGTCTAGATTTTTGATCCCGTATTCTTCGTTCTTCAAGGATATCATTTAGAATCTCTTTCTGCTCTTTCTTCTTAGTTTGTCCTAAAAGAGCAACTATTGAGTCCTCAGATGTTGGATCTCTCTTTCTAATTTTAAATTTCATAATCTTATACAACAAATCAAACATTTGAGGATATGATTTAACATTTACTTCTTCACCTATAGCGGCTGTAAGTCTAT
>JBGPGB010000354.1:0-2557 GCA_041483595.1 Nitrosotalea sp. | reverse complement strand
TTGGCATTAGTTGGGTATCCAATGCCTTGAGCAAATACGCGAAATTCGTTACTTCTATCGATAAGTAGCATTTGTAGAGATTTATGAGCTTTTTTCAAATCATACTTATCTAACGCACTTGAGCCTTGCATGTATCTATTACATATGAATCATATTTTAACATGGATCTAAATTCTTATAATTGATAAAAAAACACGAATCATATTTATTCAAATCCGGCACGAATTGGTTCATCTTGATGAGTGTAATAGATGGATTTTTCATAGACTAGTCTATCTTTATTTTAATTTATTACAGGTTGGTAGTCTTCCATGTTCGAATTGGAATGCTGTTAGTTGCTTTTCCTCTTCGGCTTCTGGGAATAGTGTTTCATGGTAACAGAATGATACTGTACCCCTGATACACTCATCAGTTGAAGCATGTTGTTCCTTTAGTCTATCTTGCAGGTTGTTACTTGCGCCAATGTATGTAGTTTCATGTTCTGAGCCCAGAAAATAGACACCTGATTTTTGAGGAGCTTTTTCTATGTTTTCTTTACTGAATGGCATCCAATCAGAATATGACATGACATGTTATTCCATTTCTGACATTTAATAGATGCGGTCAGAAGGTTTGCAACTGTTAGTTGATTCAAGAATCATTTTCATAAACTTTGTCCAGTAAAGTGTTTGTAATCTATTGATGTATTTTGGTAAATTGTAAGAAAGACCCATGGAAAATCGTCATCGTATACGGTAGTGATAATAAATAGAATAAAGTAAGAAATCAAATGCCTGTTTACTATTGTCTAGACTGTAAAAAGATAATATTCAGCAAAGATCATGATTACGGCCCGATCTGTCCACCATGTAAACAAAAAAGAAAACTAGATTCTAAATAATTTTAATCTTAGTTGAGAGCTGGTTAGTTACTCCAGTCCTTCTCCGACATAAAATATCTCGGGATGTGCAAACTCACACTACTCAGAGATATTACTAGTGTCATCTTAGATTAAAAGCCTCGTATGGTATAATGACTAGCATCTAGGTTAATGCATCATTACATTTTGGACAAGTTGGAATCTCTACGCCAACAGACTGGTCTTTTCTAGGTCTTGCCTGATATCCGCATTTTATACATGATCCAGTTGTCGGCATGATATTTGTAATGACTATCTTGCTTAAAGGAGTTTTATTACATTAAGGGATCTTAGACGTATTTTTGTGGTACAACCACTATTTTTTGTATCTTCTAAATAGTGGAATGTTTTTGTTATGCCATGGAATGTCCAAAGTGTGGTTCCCAAATGGACAAATCTGTAAAAAAAGCTATAACCCTCTATACTTGTTTTTGTTGTAATCATATCATCGAAACTAGTTAAATCAAAGCTTGGACATTGTTGTATAATGAAGTTTGACGATTTTTGGAATATGCTTGTTACAGAATTGGTAACACCTACACAATTTGCAACCCAAACAAAGCCATTTTCTGCCAAATATTTGGGAGGAAGAATAATGGTAACAACTAGTGATACTTTGTGGCCAATAGATAGATCAGCAATGAGACAGATTTGGATCAAGGCAATTTCAATGCATGAAAAGATGAGGTTTATCCATACAAATTACTCCCATGAGAATATCAGGACATCTTCGTATATTATATCACTAATGAAGCATTTTATTATAGATGAATCCAGGATGGAATAATTCTGATAAATATAATAGAGAAGGGTTTGCTTGTTATTTCATGGACGAGAAAAAGAAGATGAAATCAAACACTGAGGATGAATACAACAAAGCTCTAGCTTCAGAAGATCCTACTATAATATCAGAGGAAGAAAAAGAGAGACTAACTAGAGAAGCTATCAAAAAATTCAAAGCACTATGATGAACATAGGCTGGGTTGTAACTGGCATGATTTTACTCGGAACAATGACTGCATGTGCAGTTAGCTTGTATTTTAAAAGAAGGAGAGAACAAAACACCTCATTGAATAAATCCGATGAACTTAAGATATAATTTTTAAATCTATTTTTTTTCTACGATTATTTGAGTAATTGCTGTTCAATCAGATACTTTTCTAGTTCTGATTACCCTCGATATGGATATCCCCCGCCAAGTTATGTTCCATTTTCATCATAAACATAGAATACAGTTGCCACGCTTGAATGGGCCGCATCTTTTGAAGCATTTTTAGTCATTTCTCTGGCTTTCTTAATTGCTTCTTCACGGTTATCCATGTCTTCAACTATCCAATGCCCCATCCTAGATTCTCAAACTTTTCTATCCCAATTATTCGGAATTTCCCTTTTGGGGGTTTAAGCTCAGGAAACTCCCTAAACACAGATTTAGTAGTTTATCATGTAATAAAAAAACAAGGTAGAGCCTAGTGAAATGAAATATCCAAATAATCTTTTACATGAAAATAAAATAAATGCAGGTTATACTGGACAAAAATGTTACTGTTTTTTGATGTTAATATGATTTAGGTGCAAACAAGAAAATAATAGGACGCTAAAGTTACTAACTCATATGGATTGCAATAATTATGGAAAGAATCTCAGTAAAGTCAAGTGAAT
>JBGPGB010000353.1:0-2563 GCA_041483595.1 Nitrosotalea sp. | reverse complement strand
ATTCTTTGTGCATTGGAACAAATGCCGATCCAGAAAACACGTCTTCCAGAAAGTACAATTGCGTTTTCAATAAAGATGCAGTTGTAATGAGTAAGATGCTCAAGAAGAAGGGTGCAAAGACCAAACTGTTATATGGATGGATAACCAGCGAAGATGTTTATAGGGAAATTGAAGGACTTTCCAAAAGAGCCAAAGACGACGACACGACTTTTATCTTTTTCAGTACGCATGGGGAATCTTGCAATAATGATTTTTGGATAATGTTGCCAGATGATGATTTCGTTTCTGGCAAAAAAGTTATTTGCCTTGCCTCTAAGATAAAAGGTCGTGTTATCATTGCTGCTGACACTTGTTGTTCTGGTGCGCTTCTCAAGTGCAACGCCAAGAATGTTCTTTTGATTGGATCAAGTAGGGAAGATCAATCAGCCTATTGGATTAAAAATTTACCCAAGCGTGAACCTTGTGGATATTTGACAAGACCACTTTATAATGTATTTTCTAAAACTCTCAATCCAACAGTCTTTGACATAGCCAAAGAAATGAATAAAAGTCTTGCACCAGACCAAACGTTATGGTACAATGGCCCTCTTCCAGAGAATGTTTTAGCGGTTGGTAAGTAATGCACCCACTAACCAGACGATTTCTTAAAAAGACTTTCAATATGCAAAAAACAAAAGTCACATTGCAGATGAATTGCAAGCATTGTAATGTGACTAACAATATCTCCTGTATTCGCACAGAAGATAATTATGAGTATTTTTGCGGTGCTTGTGGAACGTCTTGGAAAGAATCAAATAGAAAAGATTTCGGCCAAGTTCCAACATTGTGCGGAATGGCTCTTTGTTGTTTTCACGGACCTTGGACAGAGAAAGAATTAAAGGCAATAAAGTCTTGCGCTTTTCGCTACAATGAACGTTCTAGTGATGAGTGGGGATTTTACAAGGGCCGACACTTTTATACTGCTTGGCGTGGTTTTGGTCATCATACGGCAAAAGTAATGATGGATCGTGACTTTTATTCACTACTTGACAAGGTGCAAAAATTGTGCAGACCGAATGGCTCAAATCAAAAATAACTGATAGGTTAAATCCTAAAAGCATTGCTGAAATATATACAGAATCTTTCTGTAAGTGGTTTCGGGTTAGGGATATTACCACCTTGAGAGATTATTTAATTTTGGATTTTGTGCAGAACGGGAAACACGTTGAAGTTTATTGCTGCGATGGTCACACACGAAATACTATAGATTGCACACTCAAGAAGTATGTATTATTGAGTTTCAGGGAAGAGGGAATAACGTATAAGAGGTATAAAAAAGAAGGTGTTATTGAGTCAATGCGAAGGGCTTATCCTCATACTTGATCTTGACTTTCATTTTTCTTTATGGTATCCTTATGGACACAAGCAAAACAAAGCAAGAAACTAAATGTCACAATTGCAATTGGCACATTTATCAAGGACAAGAATCACCTTTTCGTATAATTGAAAAGGTTGTAAAAGAACAAGTACAACTTGTTCCTGTTTTCTATTGTTCTGAAAGTTGCTTTAACTACGAAGAAGTTGAACATAATCAAATGGTGAGTTGATGAAAATTACAAGTGGTCCCAACTGGCAATTTTATTTTATTACTGCATTGTTTGCCTATTTTAGCTATGAGCAATGGAGCCTCTGGCCTATTGGTGGTTGGTTGCTCTTCTGTGCAGTGTTAATTCCAATTTGTTTTTTGTGCGCCAAATACAGGTGAGTTATGAACTTCCTAAACGAACGTCGCTGGCAACTCAAGAATTGTTGGTTCAATCCTTGGTGGTATATTATGTTGAGTTTGTTTGTTTTTGGTCCTATTATCTCATGCGAGGGATGGAATCCTCTTGATTGGGGTTGGTGGTGGATATATGCAATTTTTGGACCTATCGGCTGGATGTCAATGGCTATTTTGCGTAAACGAACTATAGGATAGAAAATGATAAACTTTGAAAAGCTATTAGAACTACGATGCCGTATTGGAAATCTTGACTTGGCAAATAAACAAGTTAAACACAAAGAAAAAATGTTTTCTGACTACAAGCTAGACGAATCACTAAACAAGTATCCCGCAAAAAAGAAAAAGCAAAAGAAGAACGAGCTACGGAAGGTTAAAATAACTCTTGAAGAAGTGTCGGATGGAAAACTTTAATCTTTTTAGTGGGAGTAGAGAATGTTTGAGAACACAATTGGTCTTGAGGCTGAATTTTTCCTTCGTAATGAAAAGGGAGAATTAGTATTACCGAAAGAACATGGATTGCCCCATGATGATTTCTTGCTGTTGGGTGAAATCCGTGGCTTGCCTGGAAAGAATCGTGAAGAAGCAACGTCCAATTTCTTGAAGGAGTTCTATCGAATTTCCTTCTTGTCCAACATTCTTGAGTTGAAGTGAACGTGAAGGCCGATTGAAACTTTATGCGCTAACATTTTTCCATCTTCAATGATGGAATCAGAATAGCTCATAAGGTCGGTGTCGTGAATATGGTCACGCTGCGGAGTCGGTTTGTGGTGGGGGTGGGTGGGCGGGGGGGGGGGGTGTTGT
>JBGPGB010000352.1:0-2566 GCA_041483595.1 Nitrosotalea sp. | reverse complement strand
TGATTTGAAACATTGTATTTTTTGTATGGGGAAATTACATCTACTGTAACACCAAATTTTTTCATTGTAGCAATGGTAGAATCAAGATAAGGCTTTGATACCAACTCTCCATCAATTTCCAATATGAGGCCATTTTTCATTCTCGGACCTGAAATTAAAAGTGCAGAAATAAACTGACTTGAGATTGAACCAGCAATGTGGGTAACTCCACCAACCGCCCTTCCTTTCACAGTAACTGGAGGTTTACCATCAGTTGATGTACAATGTACTCCAAGTTGTTCTAGTGCATCAAGAAGTGGCTGCATTGGTCTCTTTTTCAGACTAGAGTCACCAGTGAGTGTTATTAGGTTATCAGCAAGAGAAGAGATTGCAGTTGAAATTCTGATAGTAGTACCTGAATTGGATGCATCAATCTCATAAGTTTGTGGAATTATCTCTCCCTTGCTTTCAACTGTAACTGTTAAACCATTGATTTCTATTTTAGCACCAAAGATTTTACATGCCTCAACTGTTGCCAGAGTGTCTCTTGAAAGCAAAACATTTCTTAAGGTACTTTTTCCATTGGCAAGTGAAGCCAGAAAAATAGCACGATGAGAATAACTCTTGTTTGGAGGACATGATATGATGCCAGATAGACTTGACTTGTCAACCTTACACTTCATAGACTTCTGCCTTCCTATTGTTTATTGGAGAAACTATGGTTATTCCTTCTAAAGATGAGAATGTCTTCTTTACGCTCAATATCTTGTCATTGTTTACCACTGCAGCTATTGAAGGTCCATTACCAGATACTGATGCACCAAGTGCTCCATTATCTAAAAGATCAATTAAGATTTTTGGATCAGAGCCTAGTATTGCCGATGTAGCTAAACCATTAAGTATCATAGCATTCCAATAGTCAGACTTATTGGCAAGATCCCAAGCTTGCAAAAAAACACTATCTAAAATCTTTAATTTTTTCACATTGCCTCTCCTTCTGGACTTTGGAATAAATATTACCGCCGACAAATCATCTGGTGCCTTTTCTGATTTTATTATTTTTATGATGGAGTTATCTGTTACATTAAATCCTCCAAAATAGCAGGCACATGCATCATCAAAAGCTCCTGTTATACTTACTTTGGATTCTATAGATGCATGTACTCCATCTTTTAAAATCTCAAGATCAGTTGCTTTGAGTTTGAATAATTTTGCACATGCAAGTGATATTACTGATGAAATAGCGCTTGAGCTCTTAAGCCCATACCCTGAAGGGATTTCAGATTTTATAGAAATTATTATCTTATTTTTTTCAAGTTCTAATTTTGGAACTGATGTCTCTACAACATTTCGTATTAATCGTGAACTAAGATTTGATTCTTTGTTTTCAAATGTGATTCCCTTTCCTGGCTCAGTTTCTACAATTGCTTCTATTCCTAATGATATGCCAAGAGTGGCACCTTTTCCTGTCGCAATGGCATTTACTAATGATACTGCACCGTGCATGATTGCTCTTACTTTAGCCATCTCTAAAATCTTCCAAGCAAGGTTAATTTCATAGCTTCGTATGGGGCTGGTCTATTAGTCCAAATCTCAAATGACTTCATTGCTTGAGCAAGAAGCATTTCCCACCCATATATGATGGTCGCACCTTGATTTTTTGACTGTTCAATTAAAGGAGTTTCCACAGGAACATAGACAATATCATAAACTATAGAATCTCTGTTGATGTTTTTAGTAGATATAGGGCAACCACTTCCCTTTAGTCCTACGGAGGTAGCATTTACTACAAATTTGTATTTGTCGGTAATTTCCCCTGCTGATTGGAGATCAGAATAATCTGATTCTAAACCTAAATTCTGTGCAAACTGGATTAATTCTTCTGCTCGTCCATGGGTTCTATTTACAATAGTTATTTTACGAACTTTTTCTTTACTGAATGCTACTATGATGGCCCTTGCAGCTCCTCCGGCACCAATGAGCAGCACATCTGAATCCTTGGAATCAATCTTTCTCTTTTTTATTGGATCTAGGAACCCATCTACATCAGTGTTATAGCCTTTAAGGTGATCATCGATACTGATCACTGTATTTGTGGCCCCTACTAGTTTGCATTCGTTATCTGCTTCATTGAGAAATTCCATCATGTCAACTTTATGAGGGGTTGTAACATTGAATCCTGCTATGCCTATCTTCTTCAGTGCTTCAACGCCAGACTCTAACTCTCCCTTTGGAATTCTGTAAGCAATATAGGTGCAATCAAGACCTGAAAATAAAAAAGCGGCATTATGTAGTGCGGGAGAAAATGAATGATCGATCGGATCCCCTATAATGGCATAGGTTTTTGTCATAATTTTCTACTTGATGACTCATGATTTAAGCGATTAGGCGATTTGGTAATGGGTTACCTGAATGTTGTCAAACTCCGTACTTGTTATTTCTTGAATATATTTTCTTAAGTTTTGAACCGCATTTTGGACAGGCTAAATCTTGATGGATTGTTGCACAATCTAAACAAACAAAACTACCTGCATTTGATTTGGATGATCTATACTGATAAATCACAATGAATGCCAACGCAACTATC
>JBGPGB010000351.1:0-2573 GCA_041483595.1 Nitrosotalea sp. | reverse complement strand
TCTTGATGTTATATTTTTTAAAATTATTTTTTATATTAAATAAATTTGACTGTATTTCCATTTTTGGAAACACTATCTTTAATATTAGAAGGTAAGAAATAACTCATATTGTTTGATTCAAAAATGTCCAGGAGGGATTTTCTAAAGCTATTAGGAGGTGGTGCCATGATAGGCGTAGTTGGAAGTTTTGCAAGATTTCCATCAAACCTAGCAAGAGCACAAACTCCAGTTAATCAATTTGCTGGCACATGGACTGATAATATAACAACAACATATCCCACAATTCACACTAGTATTCTTAAGAATGGCAAGATCTTGTATGTAGCAGGGACTGGTTGGAATGCTAATTTGTTTCCAGGTACAGGTAGTGGTGGTCCATACAGAGCAGGCATAGTTGATCCAATGGCAAATGGTGGGAGCGGGTCAGAAAATATGTTACCTGACCAGCCAGATGATTTGTTTTGCTGTGGTTTTGCACAGCTAGCAAATGGAAAAATCTTGATCGCTGGTGGAACCCTAGAATATGATACCAATACAATACCACCTGGAAATGGTCAAAATCAAGGTGCAAGCTATGCTTACGAATATGATCCTAATAATGGTCCTAACGGAACATTATACAAAGTTCCCTCAATGGCTCATGGTAGATGGTATCCTAGTATGGGAACATTGCCAAGCGGTAAAGTCTTTTGTATTACAGGTACTGATGAAACCGGTCTTAGCGTAAACCAATTAGCAGAGATCTACGACCCAACTTTCAAATCATGGAACATAAAGTCAGACCCCACAGGAGGTACCTACAGCGTAGGAGGTTTAACTTACACTAAGGTAAATCCCGGAGGTTTATCGCTTTATGTGCGTACTATAATCATGCCAAGCGGTCTGATATTTGCAGGTGGACAAAATCAACAGATGTATGTCTGGAACGCAAGTGATATCTCACTTGCAAATATCGCCCCCGGTCATTGGGTAAAAACAGTACAGATGACACCAAACGAAAGAAAGTATGGGTGTGCCGTTCTATTACCACTACAAAATACAACGGCTGAAAGAGGTAAAGTTTTACTCGCAGGTGGACGAGATAAAAATAACAATGTGACAAATTCTGTAGAACTAGTTGATTTTAGTGCAAGTGACACAGCTCCTTCTTTAACAACCAAGACACCGCTCAATCATGCCCGTATGTACACACTTCCAGTAATAACACCTGATGGAAAAATTATCATATTTGGTGGAACTGGACCTGGTGATAATTTCAGCTATGTATTTACCCCAGAAATGTATGACCCAGCAACTAACACATGGAATGATCTCCCTAATGCGAATTCTACCACGGCGTATGGTAGAACTTACCATTCAGTAACTCTACTATTACAGGATGGTAGCATATGGATGTCGTCTGGAACCCCTAGCGTACATGAAGCTCATAGAATATCGCAGATTTTCAAGCCATGGTATTTTACCTCAGAGCCACGTCCTACCATATCAGCTCAACCTAATGATGCTAACGCTTACGGTGGTACAATTTCAATCTCGACACCTGATGCAGGAAGTAATCTCAAAGTATCTCTAATAAGATTGCCAAACACGACACACCATCAAGACGCAGAACATAGAATGATTTGGCTCATACCTCTACCTAACCCCCCCGCTGGTACTGTTGTGGTTAATGCACCAATTAATGCAAATATCGCACCACCTGGATATTATTACATTCACGTATTGAAACAACACAGCACAGATCCAACAGCATACATCCCATCAATGGCAAAAATAATCCACATAGGGCCCATGGGTGTATACCAAAATGTTTCAGCTCCAACAATTGGAATTCTCAAACCGTCTGGAAATGGTAACATAATTGGTGGCCAAGTAACAATAGAAGGAACTGCCAGTTCACCAAATGGCAACATAGCCGTAGTTACCATAACCATTACTCCAACTAGTCCAGTAGGAACCCCACCTCCACCACCTAATGCACTTAACATAGATGGTGACTGGTCATATTGGCGAACTACAACAACACTAACGCCAGGACATTATACCATCAAGGCAGTAGCAACGGATAACAATGGAAACCAGACATCAACTCAGATCTCAATAAACGTGTTCCCATAAATCTCAGGTAATCCATCAAAAATTCTCTTTACCGTCTCAACACTGTTTTCTTTTAAGACCGGATCATCAATTTATAATCATCGTAGAAACAGTAGAATGCACATAATTTATTCTTCGAACTTTTTTCGCGATTTCATCCTCTAAGATTTTTATATAATTTCATTCAAGTTGGATGATAGTATCGCATACACCATGTACATGTAGACTATCATATTTAACGAATTTATCTTGAATTGTTAGTTTTTCTAGTTTGAAAATGGAATTATTTTCTGTGGATTCTTAGTTTCTTTGAAAAGCTGAATTAGAGAAGATTTGATAATCCATCATACAATGAATTGAACTTTTAGAAATTTTGTTGTCAATAATAACCTGAGATACTTTGTGAAACTAACTCAAGGACATAAATTACTTTAAAATCATGTAAAGGTCTTCAGCTTGAACATCATTCCATGCAG
>JBGPGB010000350.1:0-2578 GCA_041483595.1 Nitrosotalea sp. | reverse complement strand
TTGTTTGATTGAGAATGGTTGATAGCTGTTCAAAGGTTATAGATTCATAAGAAAACTTTCTTGTAGAGCCCCGCTTGATAATTGTCTGCTCTAGGGATTCTTGAACTTTGATATTTTTTCCAAGATTAATTAATTCACCGTGAATTTGTTTCTCTGTTGTTATCTGTCTTTGCCATGAAGAAACCTCTGATTCATCTAAAAGACAAGAGGATTCATGCATTGCATTAATTTCGGGATAGTCACTCTCATAATCTGACGAAACTGCTTCTAGATTAATCTCTGATAACGGTGGGGACATGGGCATATCACTCTCTGTTACTCCTAATGGTAAAATTACAAGCGGGGCTTCTTTGATTATATCAAGTCCAAGTAACTGACTTAGCTGGGAATCTACAAAGCCTGTAATTATCTTTGAAGGTATTCTATGAACCGTTGTAATGGCTAGGGTATTTGCCAAGATGGTTCCACAATCCCAAAATGCATGTCTATATTCCCTTGATTGATATTTTATCGAATTTCTTGAAAATACATCTGTAAATATAAGAATGATTGGGGCTTGTTTTACAAATGAATCGTTTGCAGTTGAACTGAGAACAAATTTTCGGAAATCTCCATTTCGTATTAAATTCAATTTCATCCCTTTTGGATCAAAATGATATACTCCTGCATCAAGTCCTGGAATATCTGAACAAACAACATAGATCTCAATGTGGTACAAAGCTCCAGTACAGGAAGCTGCACGAAAATCTACTACCCCTAGAGGGTCTGGAAATTTTATTTTCTTTGTAACGCCTGATGAAAAATAGAGAACTCTGGTTAGTGTATCCAAATCAGGAATTGTATATCTATTTGGGACTAGTGTAGAAATTGCATCAAGTGCAGTAACTCCGATTGAATTTTTATCAAGTGAGAGATTGATTTCGGGAATATTTTTGTAAATCTTGTAAGGTGTAGGTCTGAAAGTAGGGTGATACACATGGAATCTATTAAGCAAAATTCCGTTTGGGTGTTTTGTACCGTTGTGATAATGCCATGCAGCCTCTGTTTCGTAATTTCTCACAAGTGTTAATTGTATGAATCAAGGTTGTAAAAGTATCGACATTTTATGTCAAACAGAAGATTATTAGTGGTTAACTTCAAAACAAGTTTCAAATGCTAGAAAATGAAGATCTGATGGTAAAATTATTGGAGGAACAAAATCTATCATATGTCATTAACATTGAAGGAAGATCATACAATATTCAAAGCATATCTATCATTAAATCACAAATTCCAGTACGCGAGCCAACTACTAGAGGCGGCGTATACTTTACAGATACTATGGCCTATAAGATAAAAGCAACCACACATGACTTGTCTGTTAAAAATGAGATTCCAAAACTTATGCTTGGACCAAACACTGACTTTAAACCAATTTTAATTAAAACTAGTCTACAGATTGACAATGTTGCACATCTAGTCACTATGATCACCCACCTTACCAATGCAGTAAACACAAAGGAAAAAGTGGAACTAAACCTAATAGTCGATAAAGTTGACTTGAAATAATATGATTTATTCTGATACCATATTATATTGGTAATCAAGAGTAAATGTGTGAAAATCTTAGTTGTTGCTATTGTGTTTCTATTTATTCTATCTGGGACTGGACCAAGTTTTGCTCAGATGAACTCGCCAATTTTTACAAATAGTGTAAATCTTAGTAATACTTTGTCTGATTCTCAAAGTCCAAAACTAGTGTCATCACATGATGGTATCTTTGCCGTATGGGCAGAAACTCATTCTGGGAGATCTAATATTTTCTTCTCAAAAAGTACCAATGATGGTATTACGTTTGACAATTCCACGAACCTGTCAGGCTCCAACCCTGGCCAATCCAGTTCTCCTACAATTGTACAAAATGGCAAAAATGTCTATGTGGTATGGCAATCATCAATTTCTGGTAATTCTACAGTATTGTTTACCAAGAGCTCTGATGGTGGTACTAGTTTTGAAAAACCAGTTAGAATAAGTGAAACGTCAAAAAACTCGGCATTCCCTCAGATTGCCTTGTCTGAGAATCATATCTATTCCTCATGGATTGAAAAATCGAATAACGCCTCGACAAACATTATACTGGCAAAAAGTGATGACGGGGGAAATTCATTTCAAAGTCCGCTTTACATTACCAATATTACTGGAAATGTCGGTATACCAAAATTGTCTGCTGATGGAAACCAAGTCTATTTGATTTGGGAGGATAATGGTAAAGGAAACTTTGAGATCTTTCTTAGCAAGAGTGGGGATTACGGTACTTCCTTTGACACACCTCTTGATCTAAGTAACAATATTGGGCAATCCGGCACACCACAGCTTGTAATGTCAAAAAATAATCTATATGCAATATGGATGGATAATACCTCTGGAAATTATGATATTCTATTTGCAAAAAGTGCCGACGGTGGAAAATCTTTTGGAAAACCTGTTAACTTGAGCAATCTCCATGGTGACTCGGGATATCCTAATTTTTCAGTCTCTGGAAATAATACATATGCAACTTGGACTCAGACCGTATCAAGTAAAAACTATGATATTTTCT
>JBGPGB010000349.1:0-2582 GCA_041483595.1 Nitrosotalea sp. | reverse complement strand
GAGACCAAGTTGTCTTCCAAGCCTTACTAATAATCCATAAAGTGTAGTCTCTTCTTTTGCATTTGCATAAAGTAGGTGGATAGGAAAGGAATTGTCCTTTACTCTTTCTTGTATTTTCCCAAGGACTTTTTTTACTACTAGGGTCTTTCCAGTTCCTGGCTTGCCATAAACTAACAAGTTAGATGGACGAGATTTTTTTAATAATGGTAGTAATGATTGGGTGACCTTTTTTTGTTCTTCTTCTCTATGAAGTATGATATCTGGGATAAAGGAGTAATGTAGGACTTCACGATTTTTAAATAATGACTTGCCACTCTCTGCATCATCTAATAATTTATCAATTGAATCTTTTACCAACGACCCACACACCACTGTTTCTTCTCTGTCCACATATGGATTCTACCATAATAATCAAATTAGAATAGAATAACTAAACCAAATTTAGTATATCATTAATTATTTTTATTTTTATTTTCATTAAAAAAATATTTTAAATAAAGCTAGAGTGGAAGTATAGGTGTGTGGGTCTTCCTAATATGATAATAACAATTAGTGAACATTCTGTTAACTTTTAATCCTGAAAAGCCTAAAATGACCCCTTTATTTCCAGTCCAGGCGTGAAGATGTCTCTTAACATTGTTAACACCTAAAAGACTACCCCCTTATTTCCACTCTAGGCGTAAGATTAGGACTAATTAAACATAAACCCAAAAGAGCCTGTTAAGATGCCAAAAACACTCAGTCGTGGTCTAGGCAGTGAATGTTAACAAACCCAAGTGTTAACAATTCTTCTATGATCTGTTCAAGTGTTAACAGTTATCCAGATCGATCCCAATGGCTCGAAAAAGAATTAGAATAGACTTGGAAGATTCGGATGGTGCCAAGTATAACTTTAGCCTGGAAGGTAATGTTACTCGTGAAAAGATGCTAAAGATATTCGAAGTGATGAACCTAATGAATATAGAAGAACCAGAGACAACTGCCCAATTAGATTCTATAGGAGCCAAGATATGGAATGTTATAGACAAGAATTTTCCAATAGGCAAGTTTACGTCCTCCATGATTTTAGAAAAGTATGAAGATGAATATGAGGAGCCAATCAAACTAAGTGTAATCTCAACATATCTTTCGAGATTTGCAGTCAAAGGAAGGATGGTGAGAGAAAAACAGGGTAAAGAATGGGCCTACCAAATACTAAAGATAGTACAAAGAGAAAAGAATTAGTAGGAGATTATTACTTTTTTAACAATTAAATGATCTCCATCTATTGTAATCTTAACATAATCCCCTTTCTGGAGCTCTAAGAATTTTCTAAAGTCCTTGGGAATTGAGATTGTTCCTGCAGTAGTTATTTTTATTAACTGCTCATTAGGCATATTATCATATTATAAGAACAATGATTTAAGATTTTATTAATAAATAAGATTAATAATTTATAATAATTTTAATAGATTAGGAGATAAAAATGATGAGTTTAATGATTAAATTAGCTAGATAATTATTATAAAGATCTTTATTTCTTGACCTAGAATTATTGATATTCTAAAATTTACTGAGCTGAGGCCATCTTAACAACTCCTATTCTAATGAGACCCTTGTCAGTTATTTTGTAAGTAAATGGCTTTGTCGACATATCTCTCTCAACCAAACCATCCTCAAACAACTTCTTTAACATACGTGATGTATGCTCTCTAGTCCTTCCTATTGTGACTTGGATATCACGTGATGTCATTGGTTTTTCTGTGATTAATCGTAGGACATAATCGGTAGCGTTACCAAATTGCATATTCTGTATTCTTTCCTTTGGTTTCTGTTCTTTGGGAAATACAAGAGGTTCTTGTTGTACTTTTTGTTCCTTTGGGTTTAGAATTTGTGTCTGAGGAATTTCCTGGGTTTCCTGTGTCATTTCTAATGAATCTAAACGAATTTTCATATCAATTAATAAATTTTCATAATATTGTAGATGTTCTGTTAGAATTTTCGCATTTTCTGTCCCTGATATTAATCGTGGCTTTACCTTATTGTACACTGTAACAGCAACAAGTCCACCAACAAAAGAAGCAAACACGCCTAAAATAACTCCTACATCTGGAATGTCTACTAACATCACAATGTAACATCAAATGACGTGATTTATCATATTTGAGTAAAATTATTTTACACCTTGCACATTAACATCGAACAAATTTATCACAACTTATCACAGTCCTTTATGAAAACATGCCCATTTTGAAGCCAAATCATAGTTTACAAGTTCGTTTTAGTAGCTCTTGTATCACAGACATGACTTCTTCCTCACGTTCGGGAAAAACATCACTACTTTTAATCACAGATACCTGCTCAGAGAGTCGGTTTATCACATCCACATCATCAGAACTGAGTATGCCAAGGCCTCTAAGAAGGATCCATGAATAGCATAGTGCAGTCAACTTGTCTTTAGATTGAGTTACCTGTCGATAAAATGCCCCTTTACTAATAGTAAACTGAGAATCTACAAGGTCCCTACGTTTTAAAATAATTTCAATTTGTCTCTCAGTAAATAATGATTCTTTTATCATTTTTCTAATAATATTATTAAAATT
>JBGPGB010000348.1:0-2585 GCA_041483595.1 Nitrosotalea sp. | reverse complement strand
TTCTTTGTATACGCAAGAAGCTGACTGAGTTTGGTTTTCTTGAAGTAAATACTCCAAAAATTATTGGGAGTGCAAGCGAGGGAGGATCTAACTTGTTTTCTCTGCAATATTTTGACAAGCAAGCATATCTTGCACAAAGTCCACAACTCTACAAAGAACAATTAACGCTTGGGCTAGAAAGAATATTTGAAATATCATCTTTTTATCGAGCCGAGAAATCTCATACTGTAAGACACTTGACAGAATTTACCAGTGTTGACATTGAATCTGCATTTATGGACTATACTGATGTTATGGAGATTTTAGAAAAATTGGTCGTATCTGTTTTTGAACATGTGGAAAAGAACTGCATTGAAGATCAAAAGAATTTAGGAATTGAGATTAGAAAACCAAAGACACCTTTTGAAAGAGTAACATACAAACAAGCCATTGAAGAACTTGGAAAACAAGGTCTTCCTCTAGAATTTGGTGATGACTTGCTTGACTCGCACCTACGAAAACTCGGTGAAATTCATCCTGGCTTTTACTTTTTGACTGATTGGCCACTCAAACTAAAACCGTTTTACATCCATGAACAAGAAGATGATCCTGCAATCTCAAAATCATTTGACCTTCAATTTGGATATCTTGAATTGTCATCTGGTGGTAGGAGACTTCATGATCCTGTCAAGATAAAATTGAGATTGGTGGAACAAGGACTTGATCCTGTGCAATTTGAGGACCATTTGAGAACGTTTGACTGGGGAATGCCACCGCATTCTGGCTGGGGTCTGGGTTTGGATAGATTGATGGCTGTTTTAACCCAGTTGGATAATGTCAGAGAGGTTGTCCTTTATCCTCGTGATCCGGAAAGACTATTCCCATAAAAAGATAAATTTTGATCGAATCCAATGTGATTTGTGCGACAATGTGATTTTTGTGGTTCTGAATTTGGAGACAGAACTTGCTACTTTTGTGAAAAACACTGCTGCACTTCATGTATGACAGATGACAGAACTCGATGCAAGCGCTGCTACATAACTAAAAAAACACTTGGCTGGCGTATTTTCAAACGCAACAAAATATTGTTAGGATTTATCGTATTTGTCTGGGCGTATACTGTATTTCCGATTCCTTTAATCAAAGGGATTGATCCAGCATTTTACTGGATTTCATTGGGAGTAGCAATAATGATTATGATTCCAATTGGTCTTTCGATGTTTTTTTGGTCACGAGAACCTCCAGCATCGGACCTCAAATGATACGTGATATTACACTCTGTGTAAATTCCCTAGTGTTCTTGGTGCCGCCAATGTCTTTTGTCTTAATTCCTTCTTTGACCGTTCCGTAAACTGCATCTTCTATCTTTTTTGCCACGTCTTGACAGTTCTTGTCGTTATTTTTCATTCCAAGCCACTCAAACATCATCTTTGCAGACAAGATAAAAGAAGATGGATTTGCAATATTTTTTCCTGCTATATCAAAAGCTGCACCATGAACAGGTTCAAACAACGCAAATCTATCTCCAATGTTTGCAGCTGGAGCCATTCCTAGTCCTCCGACAACTTGTGATGCTTCATCAGATAAAATATCCCCAAACAAATTTGTAGTTACTATCACATCAAACGACTCTGGTTGTCTTATAAGATTCATTGCGCATGCGTCAACATACATCTGCTCAAAAGCAATGTTTGGATAATTTTTTCCTATTACTTCACACGATCTTGCGAATAGGCCATCCGTCTTTCTCATTACATTTGATTTGTGAACACAGGTAACTTTTCGTTTTCCATTTCGTTGCTCTGCAGTCATGAAAGCATACTTTGCAATTCTCTCAGATGCACTCTTTGAGATTGTTCGTAATGCAATAGATATGTCTTCAACGTCAAACTCCATTCCGGTGTATAGATCTTCAGTATTTTCTCTTACAATTATCAAGTCTATACCTTCTTTCAAAGCTGGCATATTTGGATAAGACTTGGCAGGTCTGATATTTGCATAGAGGTCTAATAATCTTCTTAATACCACAATGACATCTGCTGCACATTCTCCAACTGGGGCCTTGAGACATACGTCAGACTTTTTTATTGCGTCCAGAGTTTCGTCTGGAAGTGCCTTTCCTGTTTTTTTAAGTGCTATATCTCCTGCTTCTAACTTTGTAACCTCTACTTTTACTCCAAGTTTGTCATTTATTGTATTTAAAACCTCAATTACTGATTCTGATAGTTCTGGACCTACGCCATCGCCAGTAATGAGTGAAATTTTGTACATTTACTGTCCCAAGTTTTTTTGTTTGAGAATTTTCTTTAGCATGATTCTATTTATTCCATCTATCATGGCTTGCACACTTGTAATTACAATGTCTTCTCCTACTGATTTTGCAGATGCCTGATTGCCATATGCGTCTTCTACTTTAATCGTAACTTCACACAGGGCTTCGGATCCTCCTGAAATTGAATCTAATTTGTAATCCTTTATTCTTACCTTGGAAATTTCTCCAGTGATCTTCTGTATTGCATTAATTGATGCATCTACTGGTCCTACACCATAATCTGTACTGATAAAGTCTTTACCTTCAATGTTTAACTTTACAAATGCATATGGCA
>JBGPGB010000347.1:0-2593 GCA_041483595.1 Nitrosotalea sp. | reverse complement strand
CGAGAGTTTGTACTTGATGGTAGATTGTTTGATGGTTGTATTGATAGTATTCATATACTTATAGAAGTAGATGGTAGATTTTGGCATAGTATGGATAAACAACGATTGATTGATAAAGAAAAAAGTACAATTGCTAAAAAATATGGTTATGAATTAAAAAGATTTGAAGTAAACAATGAAAAAGAAATATATAAAGTTTTAGAAAGGTTATAAATGGAAGAGATAATCACGGTAAATACGCCAGATAACAAGACATTGAAATTCATTGTGATAGAGAAAGTGAATAGAGATGCATCCACCGAATATCTAAAAGGAAGGAAGTTTTTCACACACCCAAATTCTCCAAATCTCGCTTTTATTGTTCGAGAAATTGAAGATGCTGTATTTGAGGATATTCCGAATCCCCCGCAAGAGTTACCAAAAACAGATGAAATTATTGAACCGAAAATAGAAGAGGAACATAATTATGTTTAATGATTTGATGGAGTCATTCGATGAAATGATGAAAGAATTTGACGATAAAATGAATTCTATGGGACAAACAATGCCAAGATTCAAATATACTATCGAAAAACCAGAACCTACACCACACGTGGATTTGTTCATTACAAAAGATACTGTATATCTTGATATAGCATTGCCAGGTTTTGAAAAATATGAAATCGTGGTCGTAGTAAACGATAATCGCCTCATCATTACCGCAAAGAAAGAATATGGTGTGTCTGGAATAGACCAACGGTTTCCAAAAAAGTCTCAAATAGTAAAAAACAATGTCTTGTTGGAATGGACAGTTGACCAAAACGTTCACGATTTAGAAAATATATCTCCTTCATTAAATCTTGGTATTTTGTATATCAAGATTCCTTTCAAGAAAGTAGAGAAACCAACACCAATAAATCGGGCGTTTGTAGTGCAATAATCACCCAATTCAATGAAAATCAAAGGGAAGGATACGAATAATTCATCCCCTTTCCTATTTTTTGGATATTTATATACATCAACAATCACACACAAAGGAATACACATATGAAATACAAACAGCAAGTAACAGACAGAACAGATTCAGCAATTCAGAAACTCGAAATTGCGATACGTGGTATGGAGTCCAATACATTGACTGCCAATGAAGTAAAAGAGCAGATGGAGTCCGCAAAACGAATACTCATATCCGTGAATGAGTTAGTGGAATTGGAGTAATCCACCATTAATGCATATCAACAAGTATATATTTCCATTTGTCATAGGATTTTCTGCATTACTTGTGGAAGCCTGCGCGGCCTTCTTTTCTATATATGGACTGTCTAAGCTATTCAGTGGAGCAATTACTGCTGTCATTATAATGGCACTTAGTCTCGAAATAGGAAAAGTGGTTACAGCATCATTCCTTTATAGACATTGGAAAACAATAAAAATCTTTATGAAGTTATACTTGATTCCTGCACTGCTCATATTGATGTTGATTACGAGCATAGGAATTTACGGTTTTCTAAGTAATGCGTTTCAGACTTCTACAGTTGGATATGAAACACAAGGCACTCAATTGATAATATATGAGCAACAGAAATCGCAGTATATGCAAGACAGAGAAAGAATCATTGCTGAATTGAAAGACCTACGACAGCAATCGAAAACTGATATAACATCTATTCAGCGAAGCGACCGAGATTCTACGGGAGTAATATACAATCGTGAGAGGGCAAAGGCAGAGAAGCGATATAAATCTACCATAACGGACGATGAAAAGCAATTGCATAATACAGATAGTTCATTGACGATTGTGAATACCAAGTTAAATGATTTGAAGTTGAATTTGGTAAGCACGGGAACTGATGTCGGGCCAATAGTTTATGTTGCTCGTGCTCTTAAAATGGAGATAGGTTCGGTTGTTCAATGGTTGATTCTTATTTTTATTCTCGTATTTGACCCCCTTGCAGTTGTTCTTATACTTGCAACCAATAAAGCATTCTTGGATTTGGAAGGTGGAAATCACGATGAACCACCGAAACCACGTAAGGGATTTTTTAGTAGATGGAAGAAACCAAAGGCAGAGGAATATGAAATTGGTGCAGATATAGCAAAAACAGATATGATTCCGATAGAATCCGAAGATGATGAACCGCCCGAAGATATTCAAATGGTGCATCCTATTCCTATAGTAAAGGGATAAACACTTGACTTTCTCATTTCTTTTTTGTATATTATAGTATGGAGCAATACGATGGGGCGAACAAAAGGTTCTACAAATAAAAAAAGAAGTGCGGTAGTTTCATCAAAAACTTTTTCAGATAAGAGGAAAAGTCTCAAGCAATTACGATGTAAAAATTATTCAAGATGTGGTATTTCAGAGATGGTAGACCAAGATACGGTCGAAGTCATTTGCCATATGTGTGTATCTGAAATGGTCGGAATTGACTTGAAGTTTTTGCAACCAAAGGCAGAGAAAAAAGCAAAGAGTGATTTTCCTAAAGGGTGGCATTTATACAAGCAATATGTTCACCACGATGGTCGTGTATTTGCACACGGAAAAGAAGTTACAAAACTCAAAGGAAAACTCAAACCTACTGTAATAAAGGTTACACCAAAATTGACTCGT
>JBGPGB010000346.1:0-2594 GCA_041483595.1 Nitrosotalea sp. | reverse complement strand
ATTTGTTATCCATAGACCAAAAGTAGAGAACATGATAAGCAAATCTGGTTTTGCGGGATGATGCAGCTTGAAAAGAAGACTGTTACGACTTACACCATAAATATTGCTTACATAATAGTCCTTTACTTGTTTATTCATTTCTGTAATCAAATAGCGCAGTTCTATACCTGCAAGTGTCATAATTCCTAATTTCTGTCTCCATTGATTATACCTTTACTATCACATCTCAACCAAACATTTTAAACGGGATTAAACCGAGTGATTTTGAAAATTTAGTTGGCACGACATCCAAAGAAAAAGGGAGATGAAAAACCCGATAATGGTGAAAATAGTAAGGATAATCCAGGAGGATCAGCCAGTCAAACCGAAGAGTCAAGGGTAAAGAGTGGACTGGACAAATTATTCTGGTTTAGAGTCGGTTTAGGAGTATTGGCTGGTACACTTTCTGCAATAATAGGAGATCCAATTGAATCGTATAGAGTTGAATTGGGCTTTGGAATTATGATAGTGCTGTTTATTGTTTCATATGTGATGGCAAAAGGCATGAAGATTCCTATAGCTATTACAGAAAAGAAGAAGCTTATCACTACAGGCTATGGCAGCTATTTTTTGATTTTTATTTTTAGCTGGATTTTAGTAAATACCCTAATTCATCCAGATGTGGGAATTATATCCATCAGGTAGTTCTAAATATTAAACAACTTTCAGTAAACTAAATGTGGCAATATCGTACACCCGGAATTCCAGATGAACTCTTTGAAAGAGTAGAAGATGTACCAATTACAAAAGAAGAAGTTCGCATAATTCAACTAAGTAAAGCGAGGCTCTCATCTGGCCAAATAGTATATGATGTTGGATGTGGTAGCGGTTCAATATCTGTAGAAGCTGCCCATCAAATAGGATCTTCTGGAAAAGTTTTTTCAATAGATATTGATCCAAATGCAGTAGAGCTTACAAAGAAGAACTTGAGTAAATTTCAAATTTCTAATGTATCTGTTATTTTGGGAAATGCAATGCAAAAAATTAATGAATTACCAATAGCCGATGTTATTTTTATTGGTGGTACTGGTGGAGATACATCTAAAATTGTAAAATTATGTGAATCAAAGCTAAAACCAGGGGGGAGAATAGTAATTGGAACAATTCTTGTCGAAACCCTATATTCTGTACTAAAAACAATTGAAAAACTAAAATTCTCTTCAATTGATATAATTCAGGTAACTATATCCAAAAGTAAAAAAACTTCTACAGGTACTATGTTTCTTGCAAGAAACCCTGTTACCATAGTTTCAGCAACAAAAATCTAACTTTTAATTAGGTATCTGGAGGGTTTTGAACAATGAATGAATTAACATGTGTAGGTTGTGGACCAGGTGATCCTGAATTACTCACTGTTAAAGCTGTAAAATCTATCAAAAATGCCGATGTAATCATATGCCCTACTTCTAAAGAGGGAAAGGACAGTATTGCTTATTCCATAATATCTACACTTGTTGACGAGACAAAAAAGCCTCAAATAATTAACCTTGTTTTTCCAATGGTAAAAGATAAAGATATTCTTGAAGATACTTGGCAAAGAAATGCAAGAATGATTGCAGATGTAGTCAGAACTGGAAAAAATGTTGTTTATCTTACAGTAGGTGATCCTTCACTTTATAGTACATGGATCTATATTCAAAGAGAATTAAAATCAAAATACTCTGATATCAAAATTAATGTAATTCCAGGCATAGTCTCAATATTTGCATTTGCATCAAAAGTTGGTATCAGTATTGCAGAAGGTGATGAAACTATGGCAGTTATACCTGCATGCTATGATCTTGCAAGAGTAAAAGAGACTGCAAAAAATTGTGATACAATGATTTTTCTAAAAGATGGGAGATATTTTGATCAAGTAATAGCATTACTAAGAGAAGCTGGTTTTCCAGATACATCTCTATTTGCTATTGCCCAAGATGTGGGAACAGATCAAGAAATTGTCAGAAAGCTAACCTTGGGAGAAGTTACCAAAGATACTTTTACAACTAAATATTTTTCGATAATGGTGGTCAAGCGTGCATAAAGTATACTTTGTAGGTTGTGGTCCTGGTGACCCTGAATTAATTACAGTCAAGGCAAAAAAACTAATTCAAAAAGCTGACACAGTAGTTTATTCTGGCTCACTCATCCCACCAGAAATTGTAAAAATGTGTAAAAAAGCACAATTATACGATGCTGCAAAATTAGTAAGAGAAGACATCTTCAAAATTCTAAAAGACAATGCACTCAAAGGAAAACTTGTTGTACGATTACATGATGGAGATCCTAGCATTTACGGAGCAATAAGAGAGCAGACAGATAATCTCAAAAAAGAAGGAATAGAATATGAGGTAGTTCCTGGAATAACATCATTTTTGGCTTCAGCAGCTGCACTTGGATGTGAACTTACACTACCAGGAGTTACTCAAACAATTATTGTAACAAGAGCAGAATCACGAACAAAAGTACCTAAACGAGAACAAATCTCAGAACTTGCAAAACATAAAGCCACTTTGATTTTTTATCTCAGTGTTCATTTGGTATCAAATATTGTAAAAGAGGCAATCAAAGGAGGT
>JBGPGB010000345.1:0-2605 GCA_041483595.1 Nitrosotalea sp. | reverse complement strand
TATTGCTAGTCGGTTTTTCTATCATAATGATGAAAATTACAGGTTATTGGCCATGCGATATCATTAATTTGTTTTCAGGCAAGTATCTTTGTTAATATTTTCTAGATAAAAAAGAATTTTATCTAATTTTATAATAAAAATAGATCCTTCCATTACCAATTAAAATCAATTTTTGCATTAAGGGTGTGTCATGTAAAAATACACATCGGTAGATAAATTAATGATATTCCTAATTGCAACGTGTCAAGAATCATAGTACCGTCAATAGCAGATTCGTATAATGTTATACACAAAATAAAAGATGAAAAGAACGTGTGCTGCAAGGTATGTTTAGAACGAGGTGTTGAACATAATAGTTATAAAGCAACGCAAAGATTAATGCAAAAGAATTAACTCTCTCTTCAAGATAAGAAATTTACATGAAAAATAGATTTATTCCTTAAGAATGTATTTTACCGTTTAGCACTTTGTTACAGAATATATTCTATTTTGAAAACTTGCTGTCTTGAAATCTATTTTATTTTGTGGATCCTTCTTTCTTTCTATACTCAGTTTTTCTAAAGTAACAAGAGCATCTCCATCAAACCCAACGGAAGATCCAAAAACTCCTTCAGAAAGCTGATTTCCATGCTCTCCTTTTTTGATATCGTCTACCATCTCATAGAATTTGATGGCCTCTCTTTTTGATGTTGGTCCTCCAGAAGATTTGTTAAAACCAACTGCAATATACATTCCATTATTCTTAACTGCGATAGGTACCTTGTAGACCTTGCCAGAATGACCTGAGATTTTTTCATTTAATAAAATTTCACACTTGTGGAACATGCTTGAGATATATGCAAAAAATCGATAGTTAGCATATGTGCCTGCTGAATCTTCATGACAATCAACAAAAACTTTATGCAAAAGTTCAAGAGCAGAATCATTCATACTTTGCAGACGTTCTTCGATTCTTCCCTTTCTAACCAAATCGGATTTACAATCTGCAGCAATTTTTTCTAAAATGAAAGGAGGCAGGTTATAGTTTTTCAGAGTGGAAACAAAAGTTCCAGTCTTAGAAGCTCCAAATGTAGGAAAGTTGCCTCTACTCAATTCAATTTACCCCTAAACCTTTTTGAAATTATAAAACTCAATTCACATCTTCCTAGTAGGAATACTGGGTGCCTTTTTCCTTATAACTGTTAGGTCAAAGTACAGATCAGATGGTGGGGCCGACCGGAATTGAACCGGCGACACACGGGTCACTACAGCTCCAAACTGTACATCATCCTTGCGTCAGCGAAGCTTGTGAAACCACTGGAGCCCTTAGCGGTGATCATCATGTGATAACTGTCGCCATACCAGGCTAGGCTACGACCCCACGTAATGACGATAAATACACTTGAATTTTAATTTACTTAGTTTCTGAAGATTTATTGATACCATCACGATGTTTTATGTGTTGGATTGTTCAGAAAAAAGTAAAACCTGGAATTCTTATCTTTTGATCAGTTACATGCCTGAATCTGATACAAATAAGAGGAGTAAAAAAACTTGGTTCGTCCTATAATTGTATTATTGAGTGCAATCCCAGTCTTGGCTGCCCTTTTCATTGTGGTCCCAACACTTCTTAGACCTGAAATCCCAAATGTTGCAGTTAATCCTGATGATACTATATCAATAGAATACAGCAAACAACACCTCAAAAAAATATCATTTGGTCTCACACAGAGTATTGGTGCCCAAAAGACAGAAGTTCTGACGATTGGAAATGATGGTCAGACTAGCTACAGTCTAACAAAAGATGGTTATTCAGAACCTGATAAGAAATCACAGATTTCAAAGGATGAGGTCAAAAGACTGACTGCACTCATAAAAGAGACAGGATTTATGCAAATTCCACAGACCTCCTACCAAGTAAAAAGTGATCTAAATGAGTATGACAAATTCGGATTACACGTCACACTAAACGGCAAATCCGTCAATATTCAGTGGCCCGACCAGAATTCTACTCAAGAATTCATTCCTCCATTGATAAACCAAGTACAAAATAGTTTAGACGCTGTAATCCCAGAAATAATAAAATAAATAGCCTAGGACGCGATCAAAGTTCATGATCTCTCTTTCTGGTGATTTGGGCAATGCTAAAGGAGTAGTTAAAGAAAAAATTGGATCATTTGATACTACGCGTGGAACTTCTAGTCTAAAACGCGGTTTTGCTCATATGCTCAAAAATGGGGTTGTGATGGATGTTACAACTGTTGAACAAGCTCAAATTGCTGAAGATGCAGGTGCAGTTGCAGTAATGGTTTTGGACAAACTTCCATCTGATGTTAGAAAAGCTGGTGGTGTTGCAAGAACTGCAAGCATTAGAATTATTCAAGAAATTATGGATTCTGTAACAATTCCTGTTATGGCAAAATGCCGAATAGGTCATGTATACGAAGCAATGGTTTTGCAAGAAACAAATGTTGACATGATAGATGAATCAGAAGTTCTAACTCCTGCTGATGAAAACCATCACATATGGAAATGGGATTTTACAAGTCCATTTGTAAATGGTGCAAGAAATCTGGGCGAAGCTCTTAGAAGAATAGAAGAAGGTGCAGCAATGATTAGAACAAAG
>JBGPGB010000344.1:0-2612 GCA_041483595.1 Nitrosotalea sp. | reverse complement strand
CCATTTACATAACCTTTATTGTATGTTATAATATAAGGAATATCCCGTTCAAAGTCAAGTGTTAAAGTACCTCAATTATCGAAAATCTCGCACTAACCCCAAATATCAATGGATTAGAATCTGATATGAGTTTCCATCGTGCTTGTGTAGTTTTCAACGCTGGTGTATCAATAAGATTTTGTGCTGAAAAACTATAAGGATACCCGGGAAGAAAATTTACTTCCGCATAGTTCCAATCAAGCGGGCCGTCAAATGGATTTAAGAATAGCGGAGCACCAACTGGATACGTAGCACCATCATCCAACGAAAGATACAGTGTGAGTGTTAGTCCATATGAGATGTTTTCGTTCCATATTACATAATGCGTTGCACTATCTCCTAATACTTGCTCTCCAAGTGTAGGACTTGTTATTACAATAGTACCATACGCACCAGCATTGCTACCAACATTAAGTTCTAAACCAGCGTTTGAATTCCGTATTGAAAAAGATTACGGCGGACTTGAAGGCGACACGTCCTCTCCACTATTTTGCAAATTATTCGTAAAATTCGTCACTTGCTGTATCGCACTTGGTGAAGTAACGGGAGGAACGTAAAATTCTACCAAACTTGGCAACTTTTCCGATATTCCACGCATTTCTTTTTCTGCTTCGTTTATCTCTCGTGCATTTGTCTCAAAGACTCCTGGAGATACTATCTGGTTTGTTTTTATATTAACAATGTCGTGTCTACCGCCAGAAATCTTCCAACGTAATTCAATCACTTTGTATAATGCCCAATCTACAGTATTGTCGTTATTGAAAAACTTATTAAACGTATCTTTTGATATTTCGGTGATGTGTGCAAACTCATCCGTTGCTTTTTTCGCAAAGTATCGACTAATCCACCCACGCATATAATCTGATGTTGTGGGTGATGGATAAAATGCCATCGGTGCGTCTCCAATTCGTAAGGTAGAAATTGCTTGGTATTCTTTTACCAAAACAGGCATAGCTTCAATTCTTTTAGAGGTTGAATCAAATGCTCTTCCTGTGAATGTTATTGAATCTACCATATTGTAGAATCCAACGTATTCCTTTCCATCAAAAAGAAATTCACCACCTTTTGTTTGTAAGTCGCTAAGTATCATAATTACCTTCCACCAATTGGTCCAGCAAGAACGTCTACTGGAGAATCTGCTGTTTTTGTTTTAGTTTCAATTATAAGCGGTGCTTCACCTATAACTGCGTGTAGGGCGGCATCTGCTACGTCCTTCGTAGCATCATACACCTTAACAGATGGTACTATTCTCATCATACCTACTATCGTGGTATCCCACGTTGTGCCATCCACCTTGTGTGATATATCCTTTATCGTGAATAAGGTTCTCTTTGAATATCTTTTAGGCAAGTATGATATTCTGAACATATTTCCCCACGCAAAACCTGCTATACCTTCGAGTGTTATCGTTGCTTCCGCTGGAATAGGTATTGTTCTTTCAAGTCCTGAATCATTCTTTTCCAATGCCAAACTATCTCTTGTTTTGAATATGACTTCTAAGCAGGCAGACTTTTCTTCTGATGTTAATTCCTCAAAATATTTTTTACCAAATGCACTACCCAATGCTTTACTTGCATTTAATTGCGCTTCTGTTGGGGGAGTGTGCGCTGGTAGGAAACCACCTAATTCAGTATTGAAAATATCATCAATTGTAATATCTCGTGAACGCTTTCTTGCAAATGCATCCTCTACACCACCAACAAATGTTCTGAATGCTCCAACTTTATCAACGTCCTCTACATCTGGACCAGCCATCGGGCCGTTCACTGAAATCATTACAGTGTTCTTCAACGAGTTCGGAATGGTAAATGACACGTTCACTTCTTTTGCAATCGAGTCCTTTTTGAATGCTCTAAACTCATACACATCTTCATCTCTAATTCCTTTGGATACCTCTGAACAGTTCATATCAATCACTCGAAAATATGAAAACTGGCCTGAATTGTACGACAACTCAAGATTCCATATACCACCAGATGCATCGTTCATTCTATTAAGCAATTTGTTAATACATTCTGTTATGGTCTCTGAATTGAGAATAGAACTTCTAACAAGGGTATTCCAATTCAAATAAACTGCCCTCAAATCTCCAAGCCAAATAGTATCATTTCCTGCTCCCACATCAAATGTGTGCGGTTGAGCAGTAACAACACCATAGGAAGGTGAAAGACTCTTTACCACATCAAAATCCGATGGGTGCTTCGGTATCAATATTTCTGCAGGACTAAATGACCGCCACAGTTTAGGAAAGTTCTTTTTTGTTTCTTCTCTTGCACTATCACCCGCATTGTATTTAAAATTGGATACAAACATTTCATCTGACCACCCATATCCATTTTTACTAACAAGTGTAGCACCCTTTGGTGCTGGTTTTATCCAACCACGCTTGCTATTAATTATGAAATTTTCAAGGGGGTCGGTTTTTTTAGAGTCTGTTTTTTTAATCGCAAAAAAATCATTAATCGTTTGCTCAAAAAATTCCCACGTAATATAAAGATTTGTATTACTAACTTGCGCTCGAATTGTATCGTCATTTGACTTCTGCTTATCAGTATCATCTTTTGCTGTTCTTG
>JBGPGB010000343.1:0-2616 GCA_041483595.1 Nitrosotalea sp. | reverse complement strand
CTAACATCTACATCTTGGCAATTCACAATGATCAAGGGTATGCATATGATGAGCAATCAACTAAAACTGGAAAGAAATCCATAACTGGTACAAATATTGATCCCTCTATTCATATACAGAAAGGAACACTTGTCTCATTGCATGTGATAAATGAAGACAAGGGTACTGGATCAGACCATGATCTAAATATTGATGCCTTTAATGTTCATACAAAACATCTGAAATACTTTGAAGCCCAATCCATAAACTTCCTTGCTGATAAAGAAGGGACATATCCATACTATTCAACAATACATACAGAAATGAAAGGTACCATAACTGTAGATCCTTAAACCTGAATAAATTCTAAAAACGATTTTATCTGATGGTATAGTGAAATGGCTGATGTTGCTAATAGCTTCTTGCAAAAATTGCATGTGTTTTACTTGCATTCTTGCAGACAATACACTTGGAATCTCCATTTTTTGAATCAAATGGAATTAAACGAATGTCGGCACCTGTTGATTCCTTGATGATCTCCTCACACTTGGCCTCACCACACCATGGTGAATGAAGAAATGCACCCTTTTCCATTTCTGATTTGAATTCTTCAAAATCTGTAACTTCCTTTGTCATTTCTTTTAACAGGTTCTTGGCATTCTCAAAGAGGCTTTGTTGAATGTCATCTAACCTATTTAGAATCCCATCTTCTGTATTCTCAAATGTAAGATCAGTTTTCTCGAGATTATCTCGGCGGATTAGAACCATCTTACCTTTTGCGATATCCTTTGGACCTATCTCGATTCGCAGAGGAACCCCCTTCATCTCCCAATCGTGAAATTTGTATCCTGGAGTTACCTCGTCCCTTGTATCCATGTGGACCCGAAGATTATGTTTTGTAAGTTTTTCTTTAATCTCTAAAGCTTTGTCAAGTACTGCCTCTCTATCTGCTGGAGTATAGTATATTGGAACTATGACTACTTGTATTGGTGCAACTCTGGGTGGCAGGACTAATCCCCTGTCGTCACCATGGATCATAATGAGCGCTCCTATGAGACGCCATGATACGCCCCATGATGTTTGCCACGCAAAAGTCTCAACGTTTTGTTTATCCAAGAACTTTACATCAAATGGTTTTGAAAAGTTCTGTCCCAAAAAGTGTGAGGTTCCCATCTGTAAGGCCTTACCATCTGGCATGATTGCTTCCATTGTTGTAGTATAAACCGCTCCGACAAATTTTTCTTTCTCGCTTTTCTTGCCTATAATTACTGGAATTGCAAGTTCTTCCTCGACAATTTTCTTGTACATGTCAAGTATTGTCATGACTTCTTCCTCAGCCTCTTCTTTTGTAGTGTGTACTGTATGGCCCTCTTGCCAGAGAAATTCAGATGTTCTCAAAAATGGCTTTGTTGCCTTTATCTCCGCTCTAAGGGCAGTATTCCAAAAATTAATCTTCAATGGGAGATCTCGCCAACTTTTAATCCATTTTGAATACATTGAGTAGGCAAGGGCTTCGGAGGTGGGCCTTAATGCAAGCCTGTCTCCAATCTCTGTATCACCTGAATGGGTAACCCAAAATACTTCTGGTGTAAATCCTGCAAAGTGATCAGATTCTTTACTTAGCAATGATTCTGGAATTAGAACGGGAAGAAAACCATTCTCATGACCTGTGGCCTTTAATTTTTGGTCAAGTGATGACTTGAGGGATTCCCATATTGAATATCCATAAGGTCTTAGGACAATAAGTCCTTTAACTGGAGCATAATCTGCAAGCTGTGCCTTTAGAACAACCTGTGTATACCATTCGCTAAAGTTCTCATTTTTCTTAACTGTAATTCCTATCTCTTTACTCAATTCACATCTTTCTTACCATTGCACTAATGAGCTTTCTGGTTTTTAGAGTGAATCGCCTTTACAGAGTACTTTTCCTGATACTCTGCTTTGGAAATTGCTGCATACAAAGCATTGGATAAATGGAAGTTCATTTTTTAAAACAGGACAATCAACAGCTTCTTCTTTCATGCGTTTTAACATCTTTGGACTGACACCTTTCAACTTGAGTTTTCCTTTATCATCCATCATGCCTGATGCCTTGAGTTCTCCTTTGGTTTGATCAGATAACTTGATAGCCTTCTCAACAGCTTTTACTTGGACTTCATATTTGTGAGGAAGTTCAGCCATATTCACCAACTTGACAAGCTTGAATATATTACTAGTGGTGAAAAGATCCAAATTTCACTTAAGATTAATATAATCTGTTTTATGGTTGAAAGAAGAAACCGATGTTAGCAATTTTTGATGTGGAAGGCGTTTTACTTGACGCAGAATTTCTTCCAATACTTGCCGAAAAAATTAACAAGCAAGACGAAATTTGGGCTATCACAAGACAGGGCATTGAGGGAAAAATAAACTGGGAAGATGGATTAAAGAAAAGAATTAATCTTCTTCGTGGAATAGATTATGAAACATGCAAGGAAGTTTCTGATTCACTAAAAATAATGATTGGAGCAAAAGAGGCTTGTAGGGCACTAAAGGCTGCAGGTTGGAAATTGATGGCTATATCTGGAGGTTTTACAATAATGACGGACAGATTAAAAAAGGAACTAGATCTTGACTATATCTTTTCAAACGAATTAT
>JBGPGB010000342.1:0-2616 GCA_041483595.1 Nitrosotalea sp. | reverse complement strand
GTTTTTCCAAGGGGTAAAAGATATGCCATTAATTTATGTTTCTGTCTTATCAGAAACCACTTAAATCTGTTCCATTTATTTTGTTTCATTTGCTTATCCCCTCCTTGAATCTAGTTTCAGCCTCAATCATATATTGTTTAATTCGATTAAGCTCTCCCTGACAATCAGCAAGGGTAACAATCACACCATCAATCCTGGTGTCCTTATTCATGATTTGCTGTGCCTTCAGGGAAATCTCGTCTTGCAAGGATTCTGCTAATCTGGTAGCATCAGCAATAGCAGCGTCTTTTTGACGGGCATACTGTTCCATTCTGTCAATATTAGCATTCTGGACATGAATTGCAACTTGTAACTGAATTTTTTCAGTCTGTAACTGGGTAATAACTGAATCCTTAGTATTAAGTTCACTGGCTTGATTTTTAATTTTATGTTGTAAACTTAACCAGTATCCCCCAATAACAAGCACAACCAGAGCTATGCCAATATAATTCTTAAATTTCCAGAGTAATGGTAATATACTTGCAAACGTCATTCTTTTTCTCCTTTTTCTGGTAAAATATAAATATCTTCACCAGTTCTAATGTTTTGTACATGAAGCAAAATCTCAGCTTTACCCGATATAAGCTCTTCGTGCACTTCCCAAGCTATTACTATATGCTCCTCTGTTGCACTGACCCCTAAGTTAGTAATGGCTCCTAAATCAAAAGAATCTCCTATTTGAAATTCACTCATTTCTACATATTGTTTTTTTGTTGTGTGTGCAATTTTAAGTTCCATTTAATTTTCCCATATAGTTCCCAACAAGCATCTTTGGGTCCATTTTGTAAATATCCAGCAAAGCTAACTTGGTTGGTTCTGGTTTACTAAGTTGTCTATTTTGCATTCCAGTTAATATCATATACTCATTATACGTGCCCATCCAAGGATGAACAGGACATATTACTGGCATTCCAGTACTATAACATTTACACTGGTAATTTGGATTACACATAATTATCTCTCATCCCCGGAACCACCAAGTACTCCCCGGTCTTTCCTGCTTCCAAGTTTAATCAAGTTATTCTCTGCTACTGTATCCAAACTAATGCCGATTTCTCCAGCTAAAGCTGATATGTACCAGAGTACATCACCAAGTTCTAACGTGATAGCCTTAATGTCATTATAATCAAGAACACCAGCTTTATCACGTAAAACTTTCTTGATCTTTTCACAAACTTCACCTGTCTCTCCGGCTAATCCAAGAGCAGGATACAAGAAATTATTACCTTTATTTGGATAGATTGCAGACTGAGTAGCCTCTTTCTGATAGTGATTAAATTCCATTAATGCCTCCAGATAACTTCATCACGTAACCCACCAAGAATAATACCTGTATTACCAGCCACTTCTCTGGCTTTGTCGTCAAGCAAGATTACCATCCCATGATCCTTGACATTTGTAATCTTCATATCCTGTAAATCATGTTCTTCAAGCCAAGCTTCAATCTTGGCAATCTCATCAAGGAATCCTGCTCTTGCTGTAAATAGCCGGACATCCTTGCCCTCAGAAAGCCAGCGTTTAGCAATCACCATGATCTCCAGAATAGCCGGACCAATCTTAGTATTACCAGAGGGGCCAGTGTAGAATGCTAAAGTTTCGTCGAGATCAATACCAAACCATCCGACTTTATTGGCTTCTGTTTTAACTATCTTTCCTAATGCCATTATTTCCCCTTAAGTTTCTGTAATCTCCGATTCAAGTACCAGATTGCTTTTTCAATATCTTGTATCGGGTTCCCCTTGTGCTCATGCCTGGCAACACACTTCATAGCATTACCAGAATTGAAATCAAGTTTCCAGTCTTCTATAACATCAATAACTTCAAACTTGCCCTGATTATAATGAGAAGGATGATCTACTGGACCCGATTCAAAAAGAGTTAAAATATTTTCACTATAAACTCCTTTAAGATTATTAAGTAAATAAGGAAAAGTCTTGTCACTACTAATACCTGTGATAGTACTAATATCACCTAAATTAGTTTTAACTTTATCACTAACCTTAAACTTTCTTTTCTGGTCTGTCATCTAAATCCTGCCTCCCTTTTTCAATAAACTCAACAAGCATGGATAATCGGCATATAGCATGTTTCAGTGTATGTAATCCAGATTCCGAATCAATATCCTTACCAGACCACCAGGAAAGCAGATGTCTTTGTACATTAGCGTAAATCCGGCTATAGCCAATTCCTTTTTCCCAGTTTCTTTCGGGATACTTGGGAGGATTGCCATTCTTATCTGGCCTACAGGCTTGACCAAGTACTTCGGCAATTGCTGTAATTGTGCTTATTGGAACCAAGTCTACCCGAAGTTTCCCATCATCCTTGTTTAAACCGGTGTCAGCTTTAGTATCTGGAACTAAATTTAAGGCTTCAAGTTCTAATTCATAAATACACTGAGAAAATGTCTCACCAAATACTTCATAGTACCCACTTTCCAAACTTATAATAGTACCTATAGTTCCAACTGGAAACAGGTGTGTACCACTATTTGAAATTACTCGAACATCATCACCAATTTTAAACTTCAACTGAAATTCCTCCTAAGTAGTAATATGGTCTACTAGACAAGGCTAATAT
>JBGPGB010000341.1:0-2618 GCA_041483595.1 Nitrosotalea sp. | reverse complement strand
CCAGTTTTAGCATTATCAACTATGGCTGGTGGAACCACGGCCTATACGATTGCCAGTATTCAACGTGCTCCTATTTTAAAAGGAGCCAGAATTCAAGCAATCATAAATGCTACAAATACTGGAGCAAGCACACTTGCTGTCAATGGGGGAGCAGTTACAAATATTAAAAAACATGGAACTGTTGCTCTTGTTGCTGGTGACTTGCAAATTAATGGGATTGCTGATTTTGAATATGATGGTACTAATTGGCAATTACTAAATCCATATCAAACGACAGCATCACAAATATCTGGTGGTTTAACTGGCACAACAACTAATGACAACGCTGCTACTGGAATTGTCGGGGAGTATTTAACAGCACAACTAGCTATAGGCTCTAAAACCCCCCTATCCTCAACAGTTGATAAAACAGTTATTAGTTTATCATTAACTGCCGGAGATTGGGAAGTTTGGGGTATTATAAACTTTTCCCCTGATTCTGGTTCTACTGTTATTGGAGGGGTAAAATCAGGAACAAGTTTAACAGATAATACTATGGGTGCTGATGATACTTATCAAGCAATAATTACTGCATCTGGAAGTTTTGCTGTTAATGGTATACAAAGACTAATTACACCAAGACAAAGAGTTTCTATTGCTTCAACAACTATAGTTTATTTAATTGCAAATTCAAATTTTATAACTGATGGTGTACATGCTTATGGATCAATATTTGCTCGTAGAATGAGGTAGTATGAAAAAACTAGTATTATGGTTTGCATTTGTACTACTTGCTCCAGCAATCTGTTTTGCTGATCTACAGCAAGATGTCAAGCATGTCATAGATTCCAGTTCACCGAAAACTGTAAAGATTACGGAATCTGGTGGAACAGGATCAGGATTTATCATCTCTCCTAATGGCTATATTATTACCAATGCCCATGTTGTTCACTCTGATAAAACTGTAACTGTTATTATGAGCACTGGTAAGAAGTATAAAGCAGAAGTTATCAGTTCTAGTAAAGTTAAAGACCTTGCTTTAGTTAAGATCAAAGCAACCGGATTACCATTCTTTGAAATTGCAAATTCAGATGAAGTATATGCCGGACAATTTGCTTTGGCAATTGGTTACCCATTTGGTAAATATGGAGTCAACTTTGGAGTAATCAGTAATACTGAGGAATCAGGAGAAGGTAATTTAATTTACCTGAAATCAGATGTAGCCATTAATCCTGGTAATTCTGGTGGTCCCCTGCTTAATATGGATGGCAAGATTATCGGAATAAATGATGCTATCTATGATGGAGCCAACACCACAACCTACAGTATTCCATCAAACACACTCACCAGTATTCTTGCAAAGCTGATGAAGAATGAACCAATTAAAAAAGCACTTGCTGGAATAACAGTACAAGGATTAACTTCTGATCTTGCTAAATCATTCGGTGTACCAGAAGATCAGATTGGTGTTCTTGTAAGTGAGATTTCAGAAACTAGTAATGCCGGGTATGCAGGACTGGAAACTGGAGACATTATTGTTCGAGCAAACAATAAGCTGTGTACTGAATCGTCCAAACTTTCAACACTCGTTGGTAATATGTCTCCAGGTGACATGCTTAACCTGGAAGTTATTCGGGAAGGCAAGACAATCAAGATTAGTTTCCAGCTTTTAGAAGCACCAGAACCTATAAATGAGGAAGAATAAAATGGACCAGTTTAGCTTAAAAGATATTATACTTATATTTATTGTTCCGGGAATTGGATATCTATGTTATGCTGTATATAAAATGAATGCTGCCATGAGCAGCTTGAATACCTGGATTCAAACCTGGCCTAAAGCACATGAAACACTTGATAACTCAAGACATGATGATATTTTACGTGAACTTTCTGTTGTACAGGCCAAAATCAAGTAGGCATGAAAAAGCCACTAGTTTTAGGCTAGTGGCTAGGGTAGCATGTACTTTTATTATTAAGCTCCTTCTTGGGGCATGAAACACCTAAATTATTAGTATAATTAGATAACTAGTATACTGTTAAATCAAAGGCTTATCAAGTTTTACTGGATTTTCTATCTCTAGCTTAGTAACAAACTGTTCTTGTGAGTGTGGTGAAATAAGTTCCAATTTAGCTACCCGATCTTGTAGTTTCTCAATTTCAGACAACATAAACTTATTAAATTTGTTCACCTTCTTAGTAAAGTCAAGATAGCTTGCTCCAATCTGTGTAATCAGCTCCTTATCTTTCTCAAAACTCCTCCGGCTAATCTTACCCATCACTTACCTCCCATACAGGTTTTACGATGAACCCAAACTGGTCTTAATTGCCCAGCAATATGAACTTGTGTAATACGACCATCAAGTGGCTTCTTACATTTAGGGCATATTCCTGGCATGGATTCAAGTTTAGCTTTACTCTTCACGTAACTTGTCCTCCATATCAACAATTTCTTTAATTTTGTCAAGCTCATCCTGTTTTATTTCTGAACAAACTTCAAATTGATCAAAGCCATATCCACGATTAATAGTTACAAAAGCCGACATAAGCAAGGAAACTTGTTCTTGTGGATCAAAGCACTGGACTTCTGGTCTATCCAGAAATTCTTTCATACACGTTCTAATACTAGAAACAAGTTCACT
>JBGPGB010000340.1:0-2620 GCA_041483595.1 Nitrosotalea sp. | reverse complement strand
GTATCGAAACGACTTCACATTCATCCAAATGAAGAGTCTTGGCTTTCTTGAGTATGTCATTACAATATGACAACTAATTTCGCCTATTGTTTTTGTACCTATATCCGTCCAACTTTATCAATTCATGATAAGAGCCAAACTGGGAGATGTTTTGAACCTCATCCAATGGGTCTTTTCCCTCTTCTGAGACAAAAGTTTTGATTATTTTGTAAGATGTTAATCTCTGGGCAGGAATTCTCCCTATCTGTCTTATTAATTGTCTGATATCTTTTGGTTTTAGCAATTGACCATGTTCTGATCCTGCAGCAGTAGAAATGCTCTCGTTTATCAAGGTACCACCAAAATCATTCGCTCCCCAACAGAGTGATAATTGCGCCATTCCAGATCCTTCTTTTACCCATGATGTCTGAATGTTGTTGATGTAGTTGTTTAACATGATTCTTGAAACTGCATGCATTAACAGAACATCTTTGCCATCTGCACCGTTTCTTATGTTCTGATGTAAATTCTCTTTATACATAGGAGCTTCGGAGTGGATAAAATTCAATGGAACAAACTCGGTAAATCCTTTTGTCTCTTTTTGTATGTCTCGAATTAATGCTATGTGTTTTACTCTGTCTTCTGGTGATTCGAGATGCCCAAACATTATGGTTGATGTTGATGGTATTCCTATCTTATGTGCAGTCTTGATTACTTCGATCCATTTACTGACACTAATTCTACCAGGGGAAATTTTGTCTCGCATTGTTTGGTCTAAAATTTCAGCGGCAGTTCCTGGCAAGGAATTGACTCCTGCATTTTTTAGTCTCATCAAATATTCTTTTATAGAAAGATTTGACCTTGTAGATCCGTACAGGACTTCCTCAGGTGAAAATCCGTGAATGTGTATATCGCCAACTTCTTTTTTGATAGCTTTACAAATATTTTCATACATACTTCCGTCCATGTCAGGAGGCAGTCCTGCTTGAACACAAACTTCGGTTGCACCTAACGTACGTGCTTCTTTAGCACGTCGCACTATTTCTTCAATTGGTAAAAAATATCCTTCCTCTTCACGAAAATCTCTACTAAAGGCACAAAAACCACATTGCTTTATGCAGACATTGGTAAAGTTGATGTTGCGATTTACAACATAGGTTACAATGTCGCCTACTCTTCTTTTTCTAAGTTCATCTGCAACTAATCCTATGAGATGAAAATCCAATCCTTTTGCATGAAATAATCTTTCAGCTTCTTTGACTGAAATCTCTTTTTCATCTAGAGCACGATTCAAAGTATCTGATATTAACGGATCAGATCTTCTTAGAAGAGAATCAAATGAAGATGTCTGGATACTCATTTGATATACTCCTTACTTACTAGATTTTCTGAATCGGCAATTTCTGCCATTCTTGATCTCAAGTCTGAGTTGACAAGTGGGAAAAATTCAGGATATATTGGAAATCTAGCCCTTAATTGAAATCCTGCATTGAAACAATTCCTTCTAACATCTTCAATTTGAGGCCATGAAAATTCTGGATTCACATAATCCTGAGTTATTGGTGATATTCCTCCCCAATCATTGATACCAGTAGCCAAGAACGATGAATATGATTTGGGAGACAGATTTGGTGGTATTTGGATATTCATTTTTGGTAAAATTACTCTGGTTAATGCAACCAATGTCTTAAAATATTTTTCTTGGGGGGAATGACTGTCTCTCATAGGCGTATCTTGTTTTGGTTGAAAGTTTTGTAAAATTACTTCCTGAATGTGTTGGTATTGGTCATTCATCTCTTTTATGGCATAAATTGAATCAATTAATTCAAAGGGATTTTCTCCAATGCCCACCAATAACCCCGTAGTCATTGGTATTTTTAATTCTCCTGCATTTTGGAGTATTCTTATTCTTGCTTTAGGATTTTTACTTGGAGCAAATTGATGTGGCATATTTTTTTCTGAAAGCCTTTCACTTGCATTCTCTAGCATTAGTCCCAAGCTTACATTTGTCCTCTTTAATTCGAGCATCTCCTCTTTTGTAAGATTTCCTGCATTGGTGTGTGGGAAAAGTCCTCCTTTTAGCGCAATCTCAGATGCATTTACTAGATATTCAGCGGTACTTGAAAACCCATTTTCTTTAAGCCATGCTCTGGCTTCTTGGTATTTTTGTTCAGGTCTCTCACCTGTGACAAATAATGCCTCAGTACAATTGTATTTTTTTCCTATAACGACAAGTTCAGTAATATCTTTTTTTGATAACATTGAAATTTTTGTCTGACCAGGTTCAGATTTGTAAGTACAATAAGAACAAGTATCACGACAAAGATTTATCAAATTGAAGAATACTTTTCTCGAATAGGTTACTATATCTCCCCTATGATTACTTCTTAAAAATTGTGATACTTTGTAAAGTTCTGAAGGGTCTTTCTCTGCATCTTGATAAATTTGATAGACCTCTTCTTTTGTTGGTGTTTTACCATCAACTAATCTATTTAACAACTCAGAACTGAGGATGAGCTCGCTCAACTAGTCATGTTAGCTTTGTCAGTTGTATTTATGCTTGTGCTGTTATGAAGTACTTGGTCTTTCCTGTAGGACTAGAGTTACTTCCATAGGTTTATCACTTCTAATTATCTTTAAG
>JBGPGB010000339.1:0-2629 GCA_041483595.1 Nitrosotalea sp. | reverse complement strand
AAATTGATAAATGACATTAGTACAGAACTTTACAAAAATGCTACACCTTCACCTGGTTCAGCTGGACAAAGTAGATCAGATACAACTGGACAAAGTGGATCAGATACAACTGGACAAAGTGAACCTGGTTCAACTGGACAGGATGCAGGCAACAAGCCAAACTGATCTTTATACAAGGGAATAATCTAAGTTGAGTTATCATGAGTACTAAACGTGATTATTATGAGGTCCTTGGAGTTTCAAAGAACTCTGTTCAGGATGAAATAAAGGCACAATATAGAAAACTTGCTCTAAAATTTCACCCTGATAAAAACAAGTCACCTGACTCAGCAGAGCACTTTAAAGAAATTTCAGAAGCCTATGCAGTATTATCTGACCCTGAAAAACGTAAAATCTATGATGCATATGGCCACTCTGGAGTAGATGGAAAATACAGCACTGAGGATATATTTCAGGGATCCAAGGGCAATTTTGAAGACATTTTTGGGGGAGGTTTTGACTCTGTTTTTGAATCTATCTTTGGTAGGGGTGGAGGTTTTCGATTTGGGGGATTTGATTTTGGAGGTTCTGGAAGGGAAAGAGGTTCAGATCTTATGTATGAAACGACATTGACATTAGAAGAGGCTCTCAAAGGAAAACAAGAAGAAATTGAACTTCCTAGACTAATAAATTGCGATATCTGTAACGGATCAGGTTGTACTCCTGGAACATCTATGAGAACTTGTTCTGTGTGTAATGGCCAAGGTCAAATTAGAACATCACGTAGTAGTGGATTTTCCACGTTTGTAACTGTACAACCATGCAATACTTGTAGAGGCCAGGGTAAAATCATAGAAAGACCTTGTTCAAAATGTAAGGGAATAGGTAAACAGAAGGGAACTAGGAAGTTTTCATTTGCAATTCCTTTGGGAGTAGAAGATGGAGAATACAGAATCCAAGGTGAGGGGGAATCAATTCAAAATGGTATGAATGGTGATCTAATAGTTAGAATAAGAGTAAAACCGCATGATAAATTCAAAAGAGATGGTGCTGATGTCTTCTATGATGCAAATATATCAATGATTGATGCAACACTGGGAAGAACAATTATGGTAGAAACATTAGAGGGAATAGAGAAGCTTGAAGTGGAATCGGGAAGTCAACCTAATACAATAATTAAACTAAAAGGAAAGGGACTTCCTCGTCAGAGTGGAAGAGGTAGAGGAGATGAATATGTCAGACTCGTTATCAATATACCTACTAAGATAGGAAAACAACAACGCAAACTACTCGAAGAATTAAAGGACAGTTTTAATGGGAGTTAGTGAAATTGAGGATAGCTCTTGATGTGGATGGAGTTCTAGCAGATGTAATAGCCTCTTGGCTATCATACAATAATGAAATAAGACCAAAAATATTAAAATCACAGATATCTGAATGGGATTTTTGGAAAAATCATGACATTAACAAATTTGATTTTTACAATGAACTTTCAATTTGTTGGAGATCATGGGAAAATATTCCACCAACAGAAAATAATATCGCATATGCTACCACGCAACTATCAAACCTTGGTACTGTTGATATCGTTACTGCGAGAGATGAATCTACACACAATGAAGTAAAAAACTGGCTAAAACTTCATAAAATCAAATTCAAAAATTATGTTGGTGTTATGGAGGGAATGGAAAAATCAAGACTGGATTATGACGTCTTTATCGATGATTCTCCTCTTAATGCACAAAGTATGCTAGAAAAAGGAAAATCCGTGATACTTTACTCACAACCTTGGAATGTATCGTTTGAAGATAACCGAGCAACAAGAATCGATGAGCTAAAAAATGCTGTACCTGTAATTGATAAAATGATTAATAAGGAATAATAATTTTGAAACAGAATTAATAAATATGAAATAAGCAAATTTAGAAAGATAACATATGAAATTTATGAGACTTATTATCTAAGTCTATGAAGAAGATACAAAATCCAAGTTTTTCAATGCTAAAAAGGAACGGTACAGAATCAAATCTCCATTTGGTCCAAAATAAAACCATGGTAGTAGGAGAGTTAGAAGATCTAAACTATTTTAGATAACTTTTTCTCATCTCAAACCATATTTTTTCCTTCATGAAAGTCTCAAGTTTTTTCTTATTCTAATTTTTATCTAGTAATAAAGACACTTATTGTAGGATTCTAAATCTCACGTTATTGCGGGGGTCGCCTAGCCTGGTCAACGGCGTAAGGCTCAGAACCTTATCTCTTAGGAGTTCGTGGGTTCAAATCCCACCTCCCGCACCTTTTCATTTTTGTTTACTTTCTTTCCATCTTGATCTTTATCTTGTTTTCTAGTAATTGATTTAATTTCTGACCGTCTACTTTCCCACGTAATGTTTTCATGGCCAAACCCATCAGAGGACCCGTTGATCTTAATCCTTGTTCTTCAATAATCTTAAGATTGGATTCTATCAATTCATCTAATAACTGATGAAGTTTTGTATCTTCTATCGTATTCAATGCATTAGATTTGATTGCTTCTGAAATCGTTTTTGATTTTCCACTCATGATACTTTCAAATATCATCTCAAGTGATTCTTTTGCTATCTTTTCATCTACTACCAAACTAAAAGCTTCTAAAATATCTGAAGTCTTT
>JBGPGB010000338.1:0-2632 GCA_041483595.1 Nitrosotalea sp. | reverse complement strand
GTATGGAATATGGTACTGCGTGGAAGAATATTCTAGCTGAAGACCTTACCATGACGTTGAAGTAACTTATCTAGATGTGAATAAACCAAAATGTATTACTTACAATTCAAATGTATAACTTATCACTTTCAATTACACTTACTAAATTCTAGATAGTTGTTACCCAATGGATGAAACTCGAATTAACGTAACATCTCTCTAATCATTGAAGGAAAGTGGAATGTATGCAGGATACATAACAAGCTTGGGAATAAAGTATTTCATATATCGTATAGACACTACACTAAACATTGATTTATTGAGTGTACGCCACATTGATACAGCAACAGGTCAGGACATTCTATAACTAAACATGTGGCACAAAATGAATTTCACTTTTCTATTTCTTCTAAATGGGAATTAATTATCATAAATATCTAACATCTAGTTGTTGATAAACATCTTTTTAACATATTCCATCTTTAGTAACTTTACTCAGATTTAAATACAAAAGAAATGGGAAATAGATGAAATGAAACTAGTCTTTCGCAGATCTTCTCATCATTTACATTCATTGACTGATAATGATTGTCCTGCATTATTGCTCAAGGTATTTGATCAACCATTAATCGTTTGGAACATAAACGTTACAAGCAAATTTCTAAATATTGATAAAGTCATGATACCCGAAGAATTTCCAGATGCTTTAAAATTAGTCCAAGATATGTTTCCTTCTATTAAAGTCGAACAATTCTCTGATGCTGGAGATTATGATGTATCTGATATTTTTACTAACGGAAATGAAAATATATTAAGTCCAAGGAATGATGAGATTGAAATCCCAATAAATTCACTATTGCGATACTCAAAGGATACTGGAAAAGTTTTAGTAGAGTTATTAGATTATCCATGGGATTTCCTAAGTGCTACCAAAAAAGTTTTACAAGGGGAAATAACCCAAACTGTAATTTCACCAAATGCGATAATTGCCAAATCAAGCATTATAGATGGCCCTTGTATAATTGAAGACAATGTCACAATCGATGATTTTTGCAAGATAAAAGGACCTGTGTACCTAGGCAAAGATAGTTTTATTGGTATGGGGTCTCTCGTGAGAAATTCTATGATAGGGAAAAAAACACGGATTGGGTTTAATTGTGAAATCTCTAAATGTTACTTTGCAGGTAATACACAGATAGCACATCATAACGTTATTCTTGATAGTGTGATTGGTGAAAATGTCTGGTTTGGAGGATATTCAGGGACTGCAAATGTCTTGCTTACTAGAAAGAATGTAAAATTTATGATTGATGACAAACTAATTGATACAGGTATTGATCATTTTGGCGCAGTTGTAGGAAACAATTGCGCGGTAGGAGCCGCAGTGATAATTCTTCCAGGACGACAGGTTCCTACCAATGCACAAATTCAAGCTGGAACAATTTATGGGAAAACTAATTAGTGTTATTTCAAGGCTCCGACGTTGTTCTCAAATAAAAATGATGATCAAGTGAAGGTTTGATGTTCTTTCAAAAATGAAAAAATGTTTTGACATTCATGCTTGGAACAATAACTTGTCTTGAAAAAGTATGATGAAAAAACCATGTTCTATTTACTATGACATGATTTATTATTTTACAATCTAGATAACCTTATAACATTTCAGTTCTGTTATTAAAATTGTCAACACAAATTTATTGATTCCTAGATTGGGAAAGGCAATGAATTCTTGGGAGTAACAATGAAAATAACAGAAAAAAAACAAGTAGGATTGGCATTTGGAGCTCATCCCGACGATATAGAAATTGGAATGGGTGGAACAGTGGCGAAACTTGTAAAATTAGGTTATAAGATGAATCTAGTAATAGCTGCCACCGATTCTTCAGGAACTATGGTAAAGGAAAGGGAGAACGAATCAATAAAAGCGGCAAAAATCATGGGCTGTAGTCCCCCTGACTTTCTTAATCTCTCGCCCACAGAATTCATGTTTAATAGAACACTAGTACGTCGACTAGACGAACTTATCCAAAAACATAAACCAGATATAATTTTTACCCAGTGGGTTGGAGACTCGCATCAGGATCATCAAATATTAACTAGATGTGTACTAGCCGCCTCACGTACCATAAATAATGTATTAATGTATGAAACTACAATCCCAAGTTTAATTAGTGATGTACCTTTCGGACCTCGATTGTATGTTGATATAAGCCCTACTATTGGAATAAAGAAAAAGGCGTTAGAATGCCATAAAAGTCAGGCAGACCGTTACGGCGATCTCTGGATTAGGGCCGTGATTAGTAGAAGTGCATACAGGGGCTTCCAAATCCGTAAACCCCATGCCGAAGTCTTTGAAGTGACTAAACTCGTTCATTGGTAAAAAAATTCGTAATTGTTTTCTACAAATTTATCGTTTCTACAGCTAACATTTTTGTAAAATAATCTATGTACACCATTCTTTAAAAAAAACAGATACCTAGATAACAAAAAGATAACATTTTGTATAGAAAACTTGTATTGTATCGATACACGCAAGTAGATAAATCATTGATTTGTTTTATTTATTATATTCCAACTAGACATTCTAACTTCATAGAGGATAAATCTAACCAACAAGGTGGACAGTATACGAGTTAGAACAATCCAAATTAAT
>JBGPGB010000337.1:0-2635 GCA_041483595.1 Nitrosotalea sp. | reverse complement strand
TTAATTCAAATTATCAAGGAATTTGTTATCCTAGAATCCTCTTTTGGGATGAATGTTACGATCTCCCCAACATTTTTATCCCATATAAAATAAAGCATTTTATCCTTATATGGTAAAGCCCTCAATACTCTAACATCAGTTAGCTTCTTTATAAATTTGGCTTCACTTGTTTTGGACTTAAAAGCCTGCCACTCTTGATTGTCCATTGCAATTTGATAACGTTCCCACAACCTATTTCTAGCATGGCTTCTAAAACAACGGCGCTTATTTTTCTTACTATCATATTCAAACATTAGTCACCATCAATTTCACGATTTCCTACCTTATATTTCTTCCAATTTCTTAAGGCTACTCTGGAAGCCTCATACATTTCCGATGCAAAAAGATGATTTGTCAGATTTTCCTCAACTGTCCACCAAAATTTCTTTTTCTTACCTTTATTCCTTATCCGCATTTCCTCAGTCAAAGAAATCTCAAATCGGTCTTTGGCCTCTTTATCCAAGGCAATTCCACGCACAGTTGAACTACGATCAACTTCGTTTATCTCAAAGAAAATCCACATCTTGGATTGTTTATTGGCCCTCTTAGAATTCAAGACCAACTTCTTTAGCGTGTTCTTCGGCATCAAGCAATTCTTTTTTAGCCAAAGCCATACCCACGTCACTACGAGCTTTCATAGTATCGGCTTCGGGGTCTTTCAAAGCTTTGATAAGACGAATTGCGGCCTTCATTCGATCTTCATTGTTATAACGAGCCATGACTATCTCCTATTTGAAACACGGCGAATTTCTATTTTAACTAATTTCTTATCGTATGTTTTAGGATATTCGCCATCCATGAATTCTTTAGCTATTTCTTTTTCAGAATCATTCCAAAGGGCTGGCATATCATCTTGACCATTTATAATGTTTCCGCCTACCTCTATACACCAACCTTTAGCCAAAACGATTTTCATATTATAATTTAACACCAGTAAATTGCTTTTCGACTTTTTCCTTCCAAGCCTTCAAGAGTTTTTGATTCTTCACGGCCTCTGGAATACCAGCCAATAAATCGAGCATGGCAATTTGATAACCAACATTTAACATCTTGGCTTCGTCCTCCGCCCAAGACTTATCGACCCTAACCCATCGCATCAATGGACGTTCAATAAGCCAATTACCATTATTATCAACAACCTTAAATGGTTTAATCATAGGCTCATTCAACATGAGTCCCGGTAATTCGTGAAGCTTAGCTTTTTTAGGCATTATACTTCCCAAATGTGAGCAACTATTCCATGAGGCAGAAAAGTATTACTAAGGTCTGGATTACAAATTGTAGCTATAAAATTACGCCCCATCCTATCATCGTGAAATGAGGCTCCAGTTAATTCAGCCGTATCTATTCCAGTTGGGGCCACAGCAAACTTACGCACTTTAGTTTTTTGCATGGGGTCTGGTTCCATAGTTGCCCAAATAACAACCTTATCGCCTTGAAATCCAGCAGAGAGAACCTTGGCAGTTACAGCCATATGTAATTCTGTAACTTCATTGAATTTTAATTCATATTTAAATATTCTCATGATTAATACTCCGTCTTAGCCAAATACTGAGGGCTACGCTGTTTGATGATAAGCCTTGAGTCCAATTCCTGTGAATATTCCTCACGGAAAGGACGAATGACAATTCCTTCACGAAGCTTGTTGACAAGCATAGATTGACCATTAGAAGCCTCTTGCACAGTCTGACCATTCAAGAAGTCACGAAGTTTTCCAACATGAAGCACAGGAACGAAATCAATCTTGAAAGTCTTAACCATTTCAATAACATCAATGGCGTCTACGGGCTTACCATTGATGTCTATTTCAAACACCATTGGTCTATGGCCCTTAAAGCCATAGTAATTTCCTTGACTGGATTCACCAAGGAATTCAGCCCTAATTCTTAAGTCTTTGTTTGTTAATGTGTTTTGGCTATCCGTAACACCGCCAGCCACAATCGCTTGGGCCAAAGGAATTAATTTATCTTTAGAGGCCACTTCAAACGAGTGGGGCTGTTCGGGGTCATTGGAAAGAATATAGAAATTGCGCTGACCATATTTAATTTCACCATCACCTTTAACGGTGACATGCATATTCATTCCTTCAACTTTTTCGGTGATAACAACATCTTTGTCCATTAGGTAATCAACAACCTTCTGATACCTGTCGCAACCCTCAATGTCATAAGGCTTCATGTCAAGTGGAATCAACTTAGCGTTCTTCTGTAGAACAGCAGGAGCCTCGTATTTGATTACGCCTAAAATTTTTGTAAAATCAACAACAAGAGAATAGTCGGTGGAATCAACTAAAATTCCCTTGGCCCTAAGATCATCAATTCCCTTATTTAAATATTCCAACACGGAATCAATAGAAGCTACGTAGCCTTGAGAAATCTGTTTCAAGAATTTAGTAGTCTTGATACGATTATGTTCTTTGCCAGAAAGGAATTTTGAAATACCAAAATGATCGATAAGCGGCTGAGGCAAGATACTGTCAATTGGGAAATAAACACAAGGAGTGCCAATAGTAAATTGGCTCTTCTGGACAACAAACTGGTAAGTCATTCCTTCGACCTGAGCAAGTTCCACCCTTTCGGCTTCTGGAATGCTTATG
>JBGPGB010000336.1:0-2639 GCA_041483595.1 Nitrosotalea sp. | reverse complement strand
GGCTCGTGCATTGCCCAAAATCTGATGTTCTCTATCAGTAATTTTTTGTAGAGATTCATTAGAAATTAGATTTAAGATTTCCTGTTTATCGGATTCAGAATTTTCATCAAAATCAGAAATTGATTTAATTTTCTGTTCAACTCTTCCAAGCTCTCTTTGAGTATTATGGATTTCTTTAGCTAATTTTCTCTTTGTTCTTTTACACTTTTTCCAGCTAATCCAGCCGCTTGTTGTAATTGGGTTAAGAATTTTTCAACTTCATTTCGTGCCATATTTCCGAAATCAGCGTTTTTAACCAAATTAAAAATTTTAGCACTTTCATTTAAAACAGCAATAGCTACAAGTGCAGACGGTCTAAGTTCTGCCATAGAAGGTGATAATTCCATTTTCATTTCGCTCAAGGCAAGCTTAAGTTCATCCATTGTGCTCTCTCTGAGCTTTCCACGGACTTCCTGAGCTAATTGTTGAGCTGTATTTTCATTTACAGTGACGCCTTGTTTTCCCCAATGAGAAATAATTGCGGACTTTAAATCATCATCTGTAAAGTTAATTGCTTGAGACATGAATTATACTTCCCTTCTACTCATTTTTATAGATACTCCCAAAGAAGCTAGTTTATCAATATCAATACTTTCCAACATTCTCTTAGCGCCCTCTTTATCACCTTGGGTTAAGTTACCATCAAGAACTTGGTTAAGTAAGTAGGTCTTTGTTTGTTGGAGCCACGGCCCCGGCTTACGGTTATACATTTGCATAAGCTCATTACCGTCAAGAGGACTTTGAATCTTTGACAACTCTTCTTTTTCATTGAGAAGTCTGATTCTCTCTCTTAATTTATCAATTCTATCCGTATTTCTTTTTCTTTTCTCAGGATGTTTGGACGTAACATCAGCTCTAGTTAGGTCCAAAAGGTCTTGAGTGTGAGGATTCGTTTCAAACTGATAGCGTCTGATTGCTGATTCGGTCCAATCATCATTATAAGCATGACCCTTCATGTGATGAGTAATTAATGCTTTGACAGCATTTATGATTTCTTCGGAATACTTTAGGCTCCTAAGAATCTTAACAGCTTTAGTGGCTCCAGTTTTTTCGTGGTCATAGAAATGAATATCATATTTAGGAAATGCCGCATACAATTCTTTTTCACTTTTGAATGTGGTATAACCGTCACAGGAACCATTTTGACACTTAATTCCAATCTCAGGCTGTGTTTTGTAGATGTAATCGATCTGGTTAGTGCACTTGGGACAAGTGACCCTATATGTTCTACTCTTAGTTTCTGGCTTGCCAGAATCATGAAACAAGGCGGCAAGTCTCGTGACTAAATTTTTGGGTGCATTATCGACAACCTGTAAAGTGTGCGACCAAACATTTTTTGATTCTGTATAACCCTCTTCCTCGGTTCCCTCTAGGGAATTTAAATCGGGAAGAATACGAGCCAAGAGTCCAGAATCTTTTAAAAGCAATAATGCTCTAGATGGTTTATCAGTCAAAAGCATTTTATTTAATTCTTCTTGAACACGCTCTTTACTGATAGTGTCAATTTTAGTCACATTTCTTTTAACCGCATCATAGGTCACTGGATCAATCGAGAAATTTAATTGAGCCGATTGCCTGATTAATCTAAGCATACGAAGAGGATCGTCCTTCATCGTAGTATCGGGGTCTGCTGGATTAGCCACTCTTAATATGCCATTTTTCAAATCATTTAAGCCGTTACCTGTATAATCGATAACTTCATTATTATTAAGATCAATAAAGAGGGCATTAACGCTAAAATCTCTACGTTTGGCATCTTCTTCAATGGTTGCGGCGGCGACTTGAGGTTTACGATTATCTACTTCATAAACTTCTTTACGAGGTGCAACTAAGTCAATTTCTTCTCCATCCAAATGAAGCTTTGAGACACCAAATGACTTTCCAGCCTCTGATGTCATACTACTAGTTTCAGGATATTGAGCGTGGACCAATTCACCGAGCTTAATTCCACCGCCTTCTCCTTCAACCATTAAATCTAAATCTTTTGGAGAACGCCCCAACAACAAATCACGAACAAAACCGCCCACAATAAAAACGTGTAGGTTATTTATGTGGGCGGTTTTGCTTATTTTATCAATTATGGGTGTCCATTTCCCGAAGTTTTCTATTTTCATTATATACCTAAAGTTAAATTAATTTTCTTCGTCTTCATCACGTTGACTGAAAGCTTTGTAAATTTCTTCCCTTTCGCTCAATCGTTTGATTCTGGAATCATGTGCATATTTTTCATATTCACACTTATGGCTTGCTTCGTTGTAAAATTCACAACATCCATCTCCATGTTCTACTGGAATCTCAGATTCTTGTAGGGAACAATAGACAAACTTGCGCTTTGAAAACTTGTTTTTCATTTTTATCTCGCAAATCTAGCGCCCACATTCGGTACTGGCTGAGAATATACCGAAGCTGGGACGTTGATAAAAGTTGCCGAGACATCTTGTGGAAAAGCGTGATTGGAAGTGGTCGAATAATATCGACCAGCTTCATCATAATAATTGAAAGGAACCGATAATGGTCCAATTTCAACTGGTCCAGCCGCAACTCCGGGCTGAGATTCACTCGGAGTTGTTTGGGCCAGAACCTTTTCTGTTTTTTCTTTG
>JBGPGB010000335.1:0-2645 GCA_041483595.1 Nitrosotalea sp. | reverse complement strand
TGGGACAAGTCTGATGAGAGTTTTATCAAGATTGCTGGAAGATGAATCAATCTTGGATAGAGGATCTTATAGAAGAAAATCAAAGTGTAGAAACTCCTCTCAGTTGGATCTATTGGAGTTTAATGTTTTGTATATCCAGCGCAGCCGCAAATGCCTACACTCTTAGGACGCTTAAAGGGAACCTTTTATACTATCCCAATTTATACATTATTCTCATGGGTGAGTCAGGTTTGGGTAAAGGCTATCCAGTTAACCTTGCGAAGCGATTATTACAGGAAGCAAATATTACTAGAGTTATTGCGGGGCGCAGTTCAATACAAGCTATCATTAAAGAAGGTGCGACTACAAGAACAGAGAAAGGTAAAGCATTAATAACAGATTCTAGAATGGCAGTGGTTAATGGAGAACTTAGTACAGCAATCATACAAGACCCTGATAGTTTAACAATTCTAACTGATTTATATGATAGAGCTTATAATCCAAGTTGGACAAATCTCCTGAAAGGTGACGGTGCCGAAAAACTCAAAGAGCCATACATTACCTGTTTATTTGGGTCGTCCCCAGCTCATTTTTATGACAGCATCCCGCAAGCTAATATTGAGGGTGGATATATCGGAAGAAACTTGGTCATCTATGAAGAAAAGAGATCAAAAGATGTTGATCTCCTCGATTCGGAAAAAGAGAGTATCAATGAGGATCGTTTTACGAATTATATAGTACCTAAATATGTCCCTCATTTAATTAAGATATCTCTTAATAAAGCTAGATTAATTCCAGATGAAACCGCTCGTCACTCTTTTAACACATGGAGAAAAGAATGGAGAGCATCTCAAAGTCAATATAATGATAAAACTGGATTTGTTAATAGAGTTCCAGACCACGTACTAAAAGTAGCAATGTGTCTGGCGCTATCTAGATATGATAATAATACAGTTATAATAGAGTCTGATGTAGTAGAGGCAATACAAAAAGTTAGTGGTCTAATATATGCTAGCGAGAAAGCTGCATCAGGTGGAGGATTAGATCCTTTAGCAGCTCAGACAAAGAAAGTTGTAGACCATCTCATTGCGGCTTCTGAAAATCAGTTATTAAGAAAAGATTTGTTAATCATAGGTTATGGAGACTATGATACTGTTGTACTAGACAAAATAATTGATACATTAATGGAGATGAGTTGGATTAAGAGACAAAAAATAGGAATTGGAAAAAATAGTGATTGGCTTTTGATGTTATCTGGAGAGCCAAAGGAGAACTTAATGAGATTTCGGGCACAAAACAGTAGGAGAAACAAATGAATACAGGAATCATGTTGAATGGTGGAATTTTAGGAGTAGATCCTTCATTACCGGGTCATGTTTATTTACATCAAGAAGCCATAGGTTTTTATGAGAATATTAAAGTAACTAAACATAGTAATGGATTATATGATGTATTATTCGTAGCATCTAATATGCAACTTTCAATTCAATCAAATGGAAATTTAGAAACGCGCGCGGCTGGTACATTTGGTTTATATGAATCATTAACCATGATTAAAAAAAATGTATTATCGCGAGTGGGTATTCAATTAACATTAGTTAATTATAGTTCACTTGAATTATTAAGAATACAAGGACAAGATTTTATAAATGAATCTAATCAACGTATTTCATTAAATGGAACAGACCAATTTCTTGCATTTCATGATTTTTATCATGGTAGAGATTTAACTCCATTTGCAAATGAATCAAATGAACTTGGATTTAATATGTGGAGAGTTCATTTTTCTGGAAGTAAAAGACAAAATCAACTTTTTGATTTATTTCCAGATGAATCAGTGTACAAAGCCGTAAAACCATTTGTAGGATGGTGTAATGATCATAATATTATTCCATTAGTTAATATAAATGTGGATATGCAAGATATATTTCCTAATGAATCTGATAGAATAAGAAATTGGCAAAGAATGAATAATGAAATGCTAGGATTAATGGTATTAGTATCAGGTGGAAACCAGTTTCCTAAAAATGGTTTTTCTCCAGGTGAATTATTTTATTGTGGTAATATATGGTCAAGAGGAAGTAGTACAGAAGACCCTAATCCTTTTGAACCTTGGCCTAATGGAGCATCATTTGCTGAATTTCATCCTACTAGAATATCATATCAAAGAGGATTAATGGATTCTGTATCTAGTCCCATAACATTAACTGATAAAGGTTTAAATGTACCTTTAATTATCAGTGAACCTAATGGATGGAATGAAGATAGTTCACGTGGTAGATATAATATTCCATCTCTTGCATATAAATTCGCGCGACATTATTCCACCGAATGCGCGGGATTCATATTTCATAATGATTTTGGTCAATCAGGTCGATTAATGGAGCCAATTACAAGAGAATGTGCTAAAGAATGGTGTAGAGGAGCACAATTATGACTACCGAACAAATATTAACCGAATGTATAAAAATAAGTGAAAGTAAAGCACATGATTATGCATCTAAAGATAATAGACATGAGAATTTTGATAGATGTAGACAATTAATATCTTGGTTTAGAAGTGATATTGATAAAGTATATGTTACATTAATAGCTGTAAAACTCGCGCGCCTTGCTAATTTATTAGATTCTAAAGAACCTAAAAACGAATCAATTAATGATACGTT
>JBGPGB010000334.1:0-2654 GCA_041483595.1 Nitrosotalea sp. | reverse complement strand
TTCTTTGAAAATAATGACAACATCTCAAGTGATTTTGATAATCCTATAAAATTGATAATAAAGTAGTTTATTCCAATCTTTAGATATTGTTGCAGGTAATTTCTTACTTCATCAGGGGTGCCTAATGCAATACTATCTTTGGAGCGTATGATAAATTCTGCTATAGATTCGTTTTTCTTTTTTAGTTTGGAGACAATATCTTTAACATCATCATTATCTTTTCCAACCAAGACTCGTAATAATACAGAGTTTTCTATTTCTTCATGATTTCTTTGAATAGACTTACAATTCTCATGCAAAAGTTTTATTTTTTCTTCTAAAATATCAGGCGTACCAAAAGGATGATTATATCTTGTAGCATGTTTTGCAACAACCTTCATGAGTTTTTTTCCTGCGCCACCTACCATGATTGGAGGATGAGGTTTCTGTATGGGTTTTGGGTTACAAATTGCATTTTTAATTGAAAAATGTTTTCCTTTGAAGCTTGATTTTTGATTTTGCCACATCTTTTTGATTATAGTGAGCGACTCATCAAGTTGTTCGATTCTTGTCACCGGATCATCAAATTTGTATCCGTATGAATTGTATTCATACTCAAACCAACCAGCTCCTATACCAAATTCCAACCTTCCATTGCTAATTGCATCAAGTGTAGATGTCATTTTTGCTAAAAGAGATGGGTGTCTGTAAGAATTGCAGGTGACTACCTGTCCTATTCTAAGTTTCGATGTTATAGAGGAAACAGCAGAAAGAAGTGTATAGGCTTCAAAAAAGGTCTCAGTATGATTATCTGAAGGATGGGGAATAAAGTGATCATAAACATATCCTGCATCAAATCCAAGCTTTTCAGCAGTCAATACAACATTTTTTGAAAAAAGAAATTGTTCATAGACATTGTTAGTAGGAAATTCATCTAGCCATCCTTGTGGCAAAGTAAGTCCTATCTGGACTGATGTCATACTATTTTCTGGTTTGCTGTGGCTCTACAATATTATATTTTGATGTATAACCACGTGGATTTATCATCAAATCTTTGTACATGAAAGTTGAAGAGTTACCAATTATTACAGTAGTAATCATACCAAGTTTATCATTGTGTTCTTCCATGTTTTCCAAGTCTGTTAGAACAATTTCTTCCGATTCTCTAAATGCGCCCTTTACAATCGCTACTGGTGTATTAGGAGATCTATATTTTAAAAGAATCTTTCTTGCATCTTGTAATTGATGAATTCTTTTTTTGCTAGCAGGATTGTATATTACAATAACAAAATCGCCCTGAGCAGCTGCTTCAACTCTTTTTATTATAATATCCCAAGGAACAAGCAGATCACTCATGCTTACTACAGCAAAATCTGTCATAAGAGGAGGACCGACTAGTGCTGCACAAGAATTAAGCGATGAAACTCCTGGAACTATTTCAACATGAAGACCTGTCTTTCTATCCCATCCTTCTTCTGCTAAGATCTCGTAGATCAAACCAGCCATTCCATATATTCCAGGATCTCCACTTGATACGAGTGAGACTATCTTTCCAGATTTTGCAAGGTCAATGCATTGATGTGCTCTTTCTACTTCTTGTGTCATTGCATATCTGTGAACTTCTTTACCTTCTATCAGATCCTCAACCAAGTTAACATATGTCTCATATCCAACAATTGTATTACTTTCTTCAATTGCCTGCTTTGCTCGAAAAGTCATATGATCGTGATGGCCCGGTCCGACACCTACAATAAATAACTTGCCGGTCATTCATACTAGAAGATTTTCAAAGTAAATTTATCCCTTTTGATGATTTTTACGGATTCTCGATAATTGGACAATCAAGAATGTAGTTTTTATCTAATACTTTTGCTTCTTGTAAAGTTATACTGCCTGCTGATTTTTCAAAATCAATGTCAATTTCGTTTTCCAAAATTTTCGCATTTTGAGGATCCTTCCAAGTAATTATTGAAACTTTACAGATTGGACTGTATTTAGAATCTCCTAGTTGTGCACTAGAGATTCCTTCTTGATAACCAAATGGTCCAGCACCTTTTAATCCGTTATCAAAGTGATAGAGATCTCTGGAATAGGATCCAAGAATTGAAAGCGAGGGAATATTTTGAATTTTCATGGTCTTAGTAGGCCCTTCAGGAGTTCCTGCAGTTATGATATAGTAAACAGTTTTTCCATCAGGCCCCCATCCTCTGTGCCCTACAAAGGTGGCTGTCATGTTATTCAAACTAATATCAAGTACTTGCCCATCAGTGTATGATAACTGATCTGACAAGACTTTATTGGCCCTCACATTCAATGTACCACCTTCCCAAACTACCTGTGGAGTATTCATTATCGTGTCAGTAACAGTCAATTTTATCTTGCCCGTCATGTTTGCGTCAAGAATTGTTTGAGTAGAATTAAGAATGAATGGTCCACGGCCTACATTCCAAGATACTTCAACTACTTTGCTTAATGGACTATAATGTTCATCAGAAGGTGAAAATGATAACACATCATTTTGATATCCACGAGTCCCATTACCAGTAAAACCATTAGTAAAAATGAATATGTTACCAAACGATGTTGACGGAACATGAGCCAATACTGGAGATAGTTGGACTTTCCAGTTTTGCTTGTCTGAAATTGTATTGGCTACAAGATTATTGCTTGAATCT
>JBGPGB010000333.1:0-2663 GCA_041483595.1 Nitrosotalea sp. | reverse complement strand
TAGTAGAAGTGGCATCGGTATATATTTCTGCCCCGGCTAGAAGTGTACCGTCTACATTAGTAGTTGCGGGAATATTCATTGAGGTTAATGCCCCTACACGCGATACTCTATTTTGTCCAAAGTCAGTTATGGTTGTAGAAGCAACAGGGTTATAAGAGAAAGACCCAATATGGACCAATCCCGTTGCTTTACTCCATTCCCAGATACCGGATGGCATATTCTCAACAACACTATTCGTAGTTACATTTGCACGGTTATTAATAAGTATCCTTAATGTGCCATTCTTAGTAAAGTACATTCCGTTTGGATGAATAAATCTTTCGTTATCTGTATCCCCAGGATTATAAGGGAGTTTGGAAAAAGGAAATGGTAAACGTGCTATTTCTACAAAACCTGATCCATTAAACTCTGAAAGAATACCATTAGTATCCATGACAAATGGATTACCATAAACAGGATCTACTGCTATCGCCATAGCTCCTTGTGCATTGTTAAGAGAATATTCTGCTGTAACCTGCGCTGATATACCGTCCCATTGAGCTACCTTACCAGGAGCATTTTTATTATTAAACTCATTCATAGTGCCAATCCAAATACTTGTATTGTTAGAATCCATACAAGTTGTAAATCTTGTTTCAGGATCTACAGGGGAAAGTTGTATAGCATAGTCAGATCCCGGATCAGCTGTAGCCCAATTCGTATCTATGGAAAGAATACTGGAGTTAACATCAAAATAATATAAACGGTTAAATCGTTTGAAATAAGTCATCATATGGGGCCAACCAGATTGTAGGACGTCCCTTTGTGTCCAATCTCCAGTACCTGATCCATTGGCTGCCTTACTAAATAGACCATCAGTTGTAGTGGCACAAAGAGCGCCATTAAAGACTTCCATATCTGATTCATCTGCTGTGTAGTCTGTCTGAAACCCGGTAGAAGCATCATCTGTAAAAGGGGTAGCGTCTGGTAATCCTGTATTGTGAAAAATATGAGTGTCACAAATGGCCCATATAAGACTATCAAACCAAGAGAAAGCTACCGGGCATCCAAGATCTGCATCTGTTGCCGTAGAACTATTTACTTTTAATCTTGGAGAGATACGGAAAGTACCCAAGTTACTTTGAAGATCTACATTAAAAGTACTCCACAAATTTCCAAGAGGCAGAATATTCGTTCTGTTATTTTGAAGATAAACTTTATTATTATTTGGAAAAAGATGTTTGGACATGGTTTTAAGGATTCCAAGGAGCTACATATAATTTATTAAATAAGAACACTATAAATGAAAAGAGAGTTGAAGGTGTCCCCTCTACTAATATTCCATATCCTGTTGTTAACGGGCCACCAACAACAAACCCCGTCTTATTATTTTCTACTACTCCAGGTATAGGATTATTTACTTCAAAATAATTCACACCTCCACCTGTAGTTATAAATGTTCCCTGATTAACCGCACTCCATGTGCCAAAGATTGTAACCTGTGAACCTATGGGTAACGTAGTTAAATTTATATTTGGATTTGTGCCATTAGTATCCCATGTGTATCTATAAGTAGTTCCAGCTGGATTTGTTACATCATACTGTGAATTTGAGGCGCCATAAGTAGTAGAAGAATAAGCTTGTTCTATTTGTGCTTCAACCGCCCCTGATCCTATAAAAGGAGTAACAAGGACAATACTATTTATTGTTGCTCCAGGAATAGTTAAACGATATGTTCCAGTATTATCAAAACTTGCAACTCCAGCCACAAAGAAGTCTGTCTTAATGAATCCTCTAACTTTCCAAGATTGATCCACGGACAAAGGTATAGTTTGAGAAGAATTGAACTGATCCAGTCTCTTTTTAAGTTCATCTATTTGTGCCTGTGTATCTTGATTGTTTTCCATGTTACTTTTTAAAATAAGTTAGGACAAATTCAATAATTGCTAAAGCACCTATAGCAGTAAATCCCCATGTTTCTAGTCTCCTAATTCTAGTTTCATGGTCCTTTTCTACAGGTGCTAAATCTTCCTTTGAAACGTAATTATGGTCCATTTCTTTTAACTGCACGTTGATATCTTGAATCGATAACTTAATATATCCGATGTCATTTGCCATTACTGCCATTGAAGTATTTTGTTTTTGGTTATCTGTTTGTTTGACCATGTTCATTACATAATTGATAAAAAGTTTCCGTTTGAGGCTACAACAAAAGGTTCTATAATAATACCAAGACTTTGCCAAGTACCACTGCCATTACCTGCAGAAAACATATACCATGCTAGGGTATGAGAAACACTCGCAGGCAACGGATTTGCATTATCGCCTGCTGTCAAAAGATTTGTCGCTCCTGCGCGTGAGGTCGTGTTTGACCCATCAGAAGAAGTAACAAAGGTATGACCTCCTGCTCCACCTACTGTGATATAGGCCCCAGTAAGTCTCATAAAATAATTATTGAGAATGTCAATACTGGTAGGATCAAGAGGAAGTGTGATCTGCTGACGTTCACGATCAGTTTTCCATTTTTCCAATTTCTCTATTCGTGCTATTAATTCTTCGTTGTTCATTTGAAAAATTTAAAGAGAAGTTCAACTAATGTTAACGCTCCAATTGCCATGAAACCCCACACTTCTAAACGTCTAAGACGTGTTTCGTGGTCTTTTTCAATTGGCAATAAATCTTCT
>JBGPGB010000332.1:0-2666 GCA_041483595.1 Nitrosotalea sp. | reverse complement strand
TGTGCGCATTGACTTTCGCATGACCCTCATTACAAAGATGTTCCGTAACAATAAACATTACTACAGTTGGCAAGTTCCATTAGACGATGGAATCAATCATATTCCAGCCACGATAAAAAAAGCCAGAATAGTTTATAATGGCACTCATAAGCCAAAGGTGTTTACTGATTTTCTTTACAAGTGGGCAAAGAAGCACAGAGCAGAACTTGATAAGGGTTCATATTTTATTGACACTGACAAACTTGAAGAAATGATGTCGATTGAGAACTACAAACGACCAGAAAATAATGAGGATTAAAATGGAAGAAATTATAGAATTATCTTGGAAAACTAAAGAATGGACACAGCAGGGTGACTTTTTGTGTAAAGGCAAATGGAGACTTGGAAAGCATAATTCATTTAGAGAAAATACTTACATCTATTCTTGGTGTGATGAAATAAAAGATTGGCGGTATCGTGGAGTTGTTGGAACTATAGAAGCAGCAAAAGGTTATTGTGAATCGAGGATGTAATGGAACGTAGTATCTTTCTTTGGGACTTAGATCGTTCATTAGCTGATTATGATAGTGCAATGATTAGGGACTTAAATAGAATGCGAAGTCCCGAAGAAGAACCTTTTACGCCAGCTAATGTTTGGACTAAGCGGGCGACTTATATTCACGAACGCATGGAAATAATAAAAAGTATTCCTGGGTGGTGGCGCAAGTTAGACCCACTACTTAAAGGTTTCGCTGTTTTGAATCTTGCAAAAACTATGGGATTTCATAACGTAGTCCTTTCAAGAGGTACAAGAAAGTCCTCAATATGGATGGAAAAAGTGGATTGGTGTCTTGATAAACTTGGAGAAAATATTCAGGTTCATATTGTTACTGATGAAAAGAGCGGAGTGTACGGTAAAGTTTTGTATGATGATTATCCGCCATTTGTTAGTGGGTGGTTAGATCATCGCCCCCGTGGTTTGGCTATTATGCCAATTACCAAACACACTCAGCCACATGAAATTCACAAACACCCAAATGTTATTTTGTGGGATGGTCAACAGCCAACATTCAATTATATTGAAAGAATGTTAAAAAGGGTATTGGAGCGTGTTCCAGGTACACCTTTAGTTTTGGGAGAGTAACATGACAAAGGGCGACATTTTTGTGCTGGCGGTTTTTACTGTTCTTCTGTTGGCGTCAGCATTTGGTGTAATTTATAACTGGATGTAAAATGAAAAAATCAGAAGTTCAAAAATTGAGTCATGGTTTATATCGTTTATATTGGAAAAGTGGTGGATTCTCACTTGCTGCGGTTGGTAGTCTTTACAGTGGCAAAAGATGGTTCGCCCCTGTTAATTGGACAAGTCCAGACAAAGACAAAAAGGTTGTTTCCTCTGATTGGAAAAGTGTATTGTCAGTAGTTAATTTGTTTCCAGAAGAAGAAACAAATAGTATGGTTTAATAAAACACCCCTTAGTGTATTCCTTCAACACAGGTGATTCTATGCCATGCCGATCTGATTATCAAGACCCAAACGCAAGGGAAATCGAAAGTCGATTGGTTTGTCGGCTTCTTCGATACTTAATGCGGGAAAAGGGGATTGTTGTACCGAATAGAATCAGTGCAGGTGCAAACGACAGTTACGGCAATGTTTCGCATCTGAATCAAGATACGGCAATGCTCTGTGATTTGTGCCAAAACTTTACCGAAGAAGAGAGGGATATTCTTCTTTACGATGGCAGAGTGGCGGAAGCAAGGGAATTAGCCGCTTGGTGGGAAAGACACCAGAAAGCTGATACAACCAGAGCCAAGAAAGAAGAGCGGAAGAAAGAAAAGGCCAAATTGATAGAATCAGCCAAGGAAAAACTTTCGCCTGCCGAACGGAGGGCATTGGGATTGCAGTAATAAAACACCCCTTCTTTCACGGGAGTAACTGCAATGGTCGATGTTGTGCAACTCAGAATCGCCTGCGACGATGCGAAAGTGGGCGATTTATCAATTCTTGATGGTAAGGTTCTGAAAGGCTCAAAGAACATCCGAAACAAGCTGGGCAAGCGCCTTGGCAAAGTGGTAATAATGCAAGTCTATTGGCAATTCGTCAAACAAGAGCAAGATTTTGGCTCTTTCCCCATCAATGGCAAACGCTATTCTTTTTTCTCGGTTACGGCTGAGAAAATTATGAAAGAGCAGAACAAGAGGGATTTCTGATGGAACTCTTTTGCTTTGATATTTGTGATATTGATTATGAAGATTTCATTTTGTATTTATTCCCCTGTGTTGTAATCGGCCTTTTCATCCTTGGCGTTATCTGTGATCGCTACAAAGAGTGGCGTGGCAGTTACGGAAGATACAAATAGGAGAAACGAAATGACACCTGGCGAAATTGGCCTTGGCATCGTGTTTTTCTGTTTGTGCGGGGCGATGTTTATTTTTAGGAAAAAAAGCTACATTCCTACGCCCAAGGAAGAGTTTGATCGCATGAACCATGAATATCTGGTCAATGGTTGTTTCATGGATGAAAACGGCATTTTGCAATATGACGTGGATGGACTGATTTATCGTTGGGAAGCAATCAATGGTAAAGAAACAACCATTGTAACAGTTATTGAGGAACCAGTGTTGCTTCAACAGGGCAATTATGACGGCACTGGCTATTGATTATATTCTATATCTTTTGTAGAATGG
>JBGPGB010000331.1:0-2669 GCA_041483595.1 Nitrosotalea sp. | reverse complement strand
ATGCAGCACCTACCTGTTGTGCTACAATCTGACCTTTACTGAATAATGCAAGGGTTGGTATACTAAAGACATTATACTTTGATGCAAGCTCGTTGTTTTCATCAACGTTAACCTTCACAAAGTTGATCTTTCCGGCATATTCACCTGCTAGCTCTTCTACTACAGGACTTACCATCCTGCATGGACCACACCATTCAGCCCAAAAATCTACAAATACCGGAATCGGAGAAGTCATTACCTCTTTTTCCCAGTTCTTTGAATCTACAGGTTTTGCTTTATCCATATCTTATAAAATTCTGAATCCCTAAATATATTGAACGGTTTCCTACCAGCGACTTTTTAAACCATAGTATTTTTTATCATCAGTTCTTCTGCGATCTCCTCGTCTATCATCGCTTCTGCCATAGCCGCCACCAGATCTTCCATAGCCGCCACCAGATCTTCCATAGCCGCCACCAGATCTTCCATAGCCGCCACCAGATCTGCCGTAACCTCTTCTCTGGCTAACTTCTCTCTTTAGTGGATCTGGGATATTGACCTCAATTCCTAGTTCTTTGTTTAGATCTATCATCTTAACCTTAGTTTGATTCGATATTGCTCTGAAGTCACCAATTGAAGAATAAGATACCAATGTTATTGCTCTACCATTTTCTCCAGCCCTTGCAGTTCTTCCAATCCTGTGAAAATATACCAGATCTTGATTTGGGACATCATAATTTATCACCAGCGCAACTTTTGGTACATCTATACCTCTTGCTGCTACATCAGTTGCCACCAAAATGTCCGCTTTACCTTTTTTAAACATGTACATTGCTTTATCTCTTCTAAATTGTGACATGTCTCCTTGAATTGACACTACATTGAATCTTGCCTGTTCGAGTTCATGAGCAACTCTTCTTGTTCTATCTTTTGTAGAACAGAAAACGATTGCCTGACCAGCTCCATTTTCTTTGATAAATCTGAACAAGTAATCTGTTTTTTCCCTATCTTTTATTACAAGAAAGGCTTGCTCTATTCCTTCTCCACTTAGATCATCTGAATCTATGAATATTTTTTGTGGATTTCTCATATACTTTTCTGCCAACATCAGGATTGCTGCTGGCATAGTAGCTGAAAATAAGCCGGTTACATGATCTTCTGGAACTAGATCCAAGATGAATTTAATATCATCAATAAATCCCATGTCAAGCATCGTATCTGCTTCGTCAAGTATAACCCACTTTACTTTTGTTAGTTTTATTGATCCACGTTTGATATGATCAATCAAACGTCCTGGTGTAGCAACTACAATTTCCACTCCTCTGTGAAGTTCCTGCAATTGCACATTCATGCTTTGACCACCATAGATGGTTACACTTCTGATTCCAGAATGTCTTGAAAATTTTACAATTTCATCAGATATCTGAACTGCAAGTTCTCTTGTAGGAGCTATGATGAGGGCTTGTATTCCACCTTTAGGAATAACATCCTGAATTATTGGAAGAGAGAAAGCTGCTGTCTTACCTGTACCAGTATGTGCTTGACCTATAACATCTTGACCTGAAAGAAGTACTGGAATTGCCCCAGCTTGAATAGGAAATGGTTCACGAAAACCCATTTCATTTAGAGCAGTAAGTATTGTATCCTTTAGTCCTAGTTCTTCAAATTTTGTCAAATTTATTCATCATCTTTTTTATTGAAACGACAGATAGAAGCTTGATTACCAATTTCCGTCAATTTTTGTTTAATCTAGTCCTCTGTCTCTAATAACTCTTTCCAAAATATTGAAAAAAACTAGATTATTTTTAAAAATTGTATAACATCTTGCTCTGAAAGGTAGTATAGATTTTACCTGTCAAAATGTAATACATAATTATCTGATATTCATGTAGATTAAAGCATGAGCAATGAACTCCGATTAAAAAAACTAAGAGGATCTGGAGGTTTCATCATGGCAACAGTAAACGATGATCAACAAAGGAAAGGTAATCTTGGGGGACCTGACTTGTTTCTTGCACCTGTTGGTCGTCTGGAATCAGAAAAAATTTCAAAGTATTATTGTAATACCTGTGAGAAAGAATACGAAGGAAGTCCCAAGATAGAATATGAAAATCCTAATGAGATAGTAGCAGAGAATCTTGTCCTGTTAGAGAAAGGACAGTACATGTGTACTACTTGCGGATCAATTCTTGCAGAATATAGAAATTTTAGTAAACCTGATGAAACTGCATCGGTAGGAGCTGCAATATCTGTTACTAATACGGATGTTTCAACATCACCTCCTGCTCAAAGATTGGAATTACAAAATCAGCCTAAATCTTCTACTAATGTAAAGACATTCAGTTCTATTACAGGCCTAGGAGTTTATGATATAGAAGCTAGAAGAATTGGAGTTGTTAAAGAGATGGGCATTCAACCAGATCAATCAAACATAGTTCTAGTTGTAACAAGAAATGATGGAACAGATATTACAATAAAATGGGATGAGATACGAAAGATTGGTGAGATTGTGTTGCTGGGAGGTTCACTAGAAAGTAATTTGAACTGCAGTAAATGCGGTTATACCAACAACCAAGGCTCCAAATTCTGTGAAAGTTGTGGGAACAAACTAAAGTAGAGACTCATTGTTAAGCAAGATTTATCTAACGATTTCTTGGGACAGGAATAATTGAGTAAGATTTCTCTTAAGT
>JBGPGB010000330.1:0-2673 GCA_041483595.1 Nitrosotalea sp. | reverse complement strand
CACTGTAGCCTTGAGTGAAAAGGCATTACGGAGTGTTTCAGTAAAAGATGTTGTAGCACTAAGTGAGTCTGCCTCCCCAATCATGAGTACCCTCAAACCAGTTTCAGTAACTGACACTGTAGCCTTGAGTGAAAAGGCATCACGGAGTATTTCAGTAAAAGATGTTGTAGCACTAAGTGAGTCTGCCTCCCCAATCATGAGTACCTTCAAACCAGTTTCAGTAACTGACACTATAGCCTTGAGTGAAAAGGCATCACGGAGTGTTTCAGTAAAAAATGTTGTAGCACTAAGTGAGTCAGTAAAGGTTCCACAACATACAGTAACTGACACTGTAGCCTTGAGTGAAAAGGCATCACGGAGTGTTTCAGTAAAAAATGTTGTAGCACTAAGTGAGTCTACATCATCAAGTGTTTCAGTAAAAGATGTTGTAGCACTAAGTGAGTCTGTATCCATAACCATGAATACTTTTAAACAAATTTCAGTCAATGATACTGTAGCCTTGAACGAGTCTACATCATCAAGTGTTTCAGTACCTGATGTTGTAGCACTAAGTGAATCCGCATCACCAACCGTGAGTGTCTCTAATCTAATTTCAGTCAATGATACTGTAGCACTAAGTGAATCCGCATCACCAACCGTGAGTGTCTCTAATCTAATTTCAGTCAATGATACTGTAGCACTCAGTGAATCTGCATTACCAACCACGAGTGTCTCTAATCTAATTTCAGTCAATGATACTGTAGCCTTGAGTGAGAATACCTCATCAACATCAACTACCATGAATCCAATCATAACAATTATGCCAACAAATGGATATCCAACAACTACTGTAACAGTATCTGGCTCAGGTTTTCTACCCATGTCAAATCTCGAGATAACCTATGGAGGCGATGTAGTTGCCACAACGCCTAGCCCAGCCATGGTGGATGCAGTGGGTTCATTTAGTGATATAACATTCAAAATCCCTGCGTCATCTGGAGAAAATACCATACACGTGACTGATGACCTCAATAATTCAGCTTCTACAACATTTACTGCAAAAAATCCATCAGGAGGGAACAGCGATTCAAGTTCGCGTTTATCTTTATCAAGTATTTCATTCTTTTCTAGTACAAACCCATTGCCAAATGGTTTGCCACTTGGTAGTCTAGTAACAGGGGGCAATCTTTCAAAGATTTCCAAAATAATCCAGCCAACAGGTTTACCGTTCCAAATGAAATTAAAGTTAACATCAGATAATAATTATGGCATAGAGCATGTTGCGTTATATCAAAACCTTAACGGTTTCATACGTGAAATATCAGATAGTAATACTAATATTGTTTATGAGCCAGGAAAACCGATTCAAATCGCTAATGTTGATGGTATATTATTAAATGCAAATGTAACAACATCAAAGCAGGACAACGCACATCTTGATGTTTCCTTTAACATGATATTTGCAAAACCCATGAAGACTTCTGACATTATCCTAAGAATCTGGGATCAAAACAAGAATTCAAGAGATTTCAGATTGCCTAACGCATTAGAAGTAGTTCAAGTACCTCCAATGGTAGAAAGCAATAAACAAAATTCTAGTAAAGGGTTTGTAGGAGAAGACGGAAACCAGACATCGAATACTACAAGCGAGGTTAATTCTGATAATCTGATTATTCAGATAAAAATGTGGGCCGGTTATTCTCCAGAATCCATTTCTGACTCTGAACTACTGAATTACATGGGAATTTCAGGGAAGCACATTCCAGCATGGTCTATGAAGATGGCAAAATGGGTAATAAGTGACGAAATAAGTACTCAAGACTTTGTAAAAGCAATCAACTATTTGAAAAATAATGGAATAATTACCTAGAGCCAAGATGTTCCTAAAAACTCTGTTTTTACTGTAGTGACTGGTTGACTTGTCAACATGCACTGGATCAGAATTTGAGTTGTGATTGCATGACGGTAAGGTAAATTAGACCATGCCAGCTTCTCAAAATATGTAGCTAAATCAATGTAAAAAATTCAAAATTGACCTAAAAAATGCTCGCTGCTCTTTCAATGATCAACATGGACGAAGTTTTTCATGTAACCTAAATTTATCATGATAATGTGGTAGGATCAATGGTTGCTAGTGACAAAGGGTGCTTTTTGAAACATTTTTTGACCTTTTATCTAATAATTTAGAACATCATAAATTAAACCAAGTAAACGACAAACAAAAACGTGGTATTACCCATGGTATGGGACATTGTTAGGGAAGTGAATATTGATCTTGGTTGATGATCTCATAAAAGAAATGATACAAAGAGAAATCGATTTAGGATATGGTGACAGCAGACTGCAATTCATATTGAATTGGGTCAAGTCTGGAAGACCTCTTTTTGAGTCTGATAAAACCTACCTTGAAAAGCGTCTTGGATATAATCCAAAAAGAGAAACAAACCATAATGAAGAATTTGAGAGGCCCATAACTGCAAGACTGGAACACCAAGTAAATAGAATGGGAGAGATGATGCAAGTGGAACCGGAATCTGTTGGAGATTTCAAAGGTCAACAGTCATCAATTTCAGATATGAGATCATCAACCAAGATCAATATTCACTTCCCTAACAATGTCCCATACCATGGGTAATACCACGTTTTTGTTTGTCGTTTACTTGGTTTAATTTATGATGTTCTAAATTATTAGAT
>JBGPGB010000329.1:0-2673 GCA_041483595.1 Nitrosotalea sp. | reverse complement strand
TGCTTGTGTGATTTAGATGCTCATATTTTGGATGATGAATAGTAGCATGTACTTTATTTCCAACTAATTTATAAGTTGTTTTGCGCATGACAGCCCCTTTTAGTTGCCTTTGTTCATTTGCACTAATTGCGCTTCGCTCCCTTTGCATTGCCTCATTGTATTCTAAAATAGCTCCACGCCACACTTCGATAGGAGCATTTTTCAACTTATTGATTTTGCTATAGCTAATTTCTATAAGTTCCATGTTGACCTCCATTTATGTGTTTTCTCATGCAGTCTATTGAGCAATACAACGCTCCGTCTGGCCATTTGTATTTCCCACACATCAAACACACTCTAGACTGTTCTAGAAAAGAAATCCTTTTCTTCTTTGGTTGTCTATAATCAATTTCTATAATTTCATCCATTGGAAAACATTCTCAAAATAGAATTAGCTGTTTTGGTTGTTACAACGTCATCATTATGCCAAAGTAAATCAGTGTTTTGCTTTATTCTTCTATTAGCCAAACGCAAGAAATATCTTCCTGATGCAATGTCTGGATGTTCAATCGGGAATTTCAAAGATAACATTTTATCTAATCTACTCAATGTACAGGCCGAAGCATAAAGATCACATACAATATCACTCAATCTTTCTTGCATATATTGGCTCTTCAACACTTGTTCCACTATAAGAAACTCTGAATCTTGGTCTTTGGACTTTCTGTTTTTAAGACCTTCTTTTCTAAAGTGAGACAAGCAGTTTTGAACAGTTAGTCCAAAGTCTCTAATGTTAGTTGCCACCTGTTTAGAATCATAATGTAAATCTTCATTCTGGATTGGCATAGCAGGAACGTGAATGCGATTAAGCACTTGTTCTTTACCGAAGTTCCATAGAGTGCTACAATTCTTTAATGGACTCCAAGCAGCATCCAAAACACCCTTTAACTCTTCTCCAACTGCCTTCATGCCAACTACAGCTATGAATGCCTTTAGAACATCGTTAGCACCTTCGCCAATCATGTTAATACGAGCATCACGCATCATTCTTTCGTATGGTTCATTGGAGAAATAGCCTTGACCACCGAAAACTTGGATTGTGTCATTAACTATAGTCCACAATGCTTCTGTAGTAAATACTTTAAGCATTGCAGTTTCTAGCATGTAGTCATCAGCGCCCTTGTCAATAAAGGAAGCACATTGGCTGGTCATAGAATCCATAGCGAAAACATTAGCTGCCATGAACGCTATTTTCTTTTTAACCAATTCAAATTCACCTAGTGGTTGTTTGAATTGGACTCTCTTATTGGCATGTTCGGAAGTGGCTTGCAAACAAATCTTAGCAGCGCCAGTACAACTTGCACCGAATGTGGTTCTGCCAAAGTCTAAAACAGTCAGAGCAACACGAAGACCTTTGCCATTTTGTCCTAGCATGTTTTCTGCTGGCACATGCATATTTTCAAAGGCAAGTTTGGCGGTGGCTGTTCCTCTAATGCCACACTTATCCATTCTTGCTTCTATTACTTTGAATCCTTCCATTTCAGGTGTTACTAAGAATGCAGTAACGCCTTTTTCTGTTCTAGCCATTACTGTAAGAACGCTAGCAATTGCGCCGTTTGTAATGTATCGCTTTTGTCCATTAAGAACATAATATTTTTTGCCATCATACTCAACAAGTTTGGCGGATGTTTGAACGTTACTTGCATCAGAGCCAGCTTCCGGTTCTGTTAACGCAAAGGCTGCAAGTTTCTTACCGGAAACAAGGTCTGGAAGCCATTGTTTCTTTTGTTCATCTGTTCCGAATAAAAGTAAAGCACGAATGCCAATTGAGTGGTGAGCGTTAACAAATACTGCTGTAGATGCGCAATGCCCGCCGAGGACTCCCATGATTCTACAATAACCCATTTGGGAGAATCCTTTGCCACCAAACTCTGCTGGTGCTGTCATTCCAAGGACGCCAAGATCACCTAAGCCAGAAATCACACTGGCGGGGATTTCTGCATTTTTATCAATAGCAGGAGCATCAATGCTTTCTTTTGCAAATTTCAGCAAAGAGTTTACTGCTTCATCTACTACTGGCTTTTCTTGGGGATTAATTTCTGGAAATGGAAATATTAAGTCTGTTTTTGCCTTGCCAAAAAATAAACTTTTGGCAAAACCTAGTGATTCATTACCAGAAAGAAGTTCTTCTGCTTGTTTCTTTTGTTCGTTAAGTTGTGCTGGTGTTAATGCCATTGAATTGCTCCAATTTATACTATGTGTTTAAGTAAAAATAAACCTGCGATAAATAATACCACGCAAGCTACTACGATTGTACACGTTTTATTCCATCCAATTTCTCTATTCATCACTTCGTATCTTGTTTCTTTGCCGCCGTTTTCTTTGCGCATTACTTCAATAAGAATATTTTTAATTTTCTGTTCTCTTTCTTGATCGGTCATTTGTTGCTCCGTAGAGTGTTTAATGGTGATTTGGAATTATAAGACAAAACCCAATTGAGGGTATCTTTTACAATCTGCACATCTTTTTTATCATATGGCAGGCTATCATCTTCAATGAGTTTGGATATTTCATCAACCGTATTGCGAACCATTTTAATTGTAACTGGCTTTGCTACTTTGTCAGTAGTAACATTTTCGTCTTTAACAGCCAACATAATATTGCTCATATTAACTTTGGTTGATTTTTTAACTT
>JBGPGB010000328.1:0-2675 GCA_041483595.1 Nitrosotalea sp. | reverse complement strand
GCCATCTCAGCCATCTCAAATAATCTATTATTTTCTTTCCATAGGTGCTGTACGACATGGTTGATGTATTCCTGCATGTCTATTATTAGCTGATTTGCATCACCGCTCTTTAGGTATGTCTTTGATGTTGCATCCATTCTTGAAGCAAGTTTTCGTGTAACTTCATGTTCCATTAGCATAACAGCTATCGGACCTGAATTTCGTGGCATTCCCTTCTTTTCAAGTTCTGGAAAAAGAGAATTTTCTTCTTTTCCATGATGGCACACATCAGTGAAATTTATTGAAAAATCAATCACTTGGCTTAGAATTGGTTCTGGTATTGTCTTACCAGATTTAAGTAAAGGAATAGTAGCCCACATTGATTTTAACACTTTCTCAATTAAATCATGATCTCGTCTTAATGATGCTGTTGACATGTGATGATCTCCAAGATCTGATCTTCCATTTTAAGTTTAATTATTGCAAATAACCGTTTTCATTCAATTGGATCTAAAATCATACTGTATTGATGGTTATTTCCGATCTTTGCAAAGGTTTTAAATTACTAGATCTGAAATCTAGCAGTATGGGAGATTTAAGGAAGGATTATTCTATTGATAGGTTTGTGATTGTCTCCCCTGAAAATAATTTGGTAACTGATTCAAAGAAGTGTCCATACTGCCCAGGAAATGAATCTATGACTAACCCGTCAACACTTTCTCTGGTGGCAAAAGATGGGATGTTGCAAAGGCTTCAAGATACTGAAGAAAATTACGTTCAGAATTGGTCTGTAAGAGTATTTGAAAGTAAAAATCCTGTTGTTACTACTACCTCCGAAAACTCCTACAGCGATAGGCCACTTTACAGCGAACCTGCTTATGGATATCACTATGTCGTTGTAGCTTCAGAAAAACACAAAGATTCTCTTGCAAATATATCGACTGAACAATGGTCAAATGTACTTGTAGTTATCCAAGACAGACTTAGATGGCTATACACCCAGCGTGGAGTTACATATGTGTCAGTATATGTAAATCATGGAAAAGAAGCTGGTGGCTCGACAACTCATGCTCATCTCAATGTTGTGACATTTTCTACTATACCTCCTGTTATAGAGCAAGAGGCTGAGGCTGCACACAAAATACTAAATGAAAAAGGCATATGTCCAATGTGTCAGACTGTGGGAATAGAAACAGGAGGACCAAGGCAAATACTTCAAACAGAAGGATTTGTTGCTTTTTGTCCATGGGCCCCCTCGCATCCATATGAATTTTGGATTTATCCGAAAAAACACATCACAAGCTTTTCCAAAATAACTCAAAAAGAAATAAACGATTTATCATTAATCTTGCGTGCCACACTAGGTGGACTTGCAAATACCATGAAAAATCTGTCATATAACATGGTCTTCCACCTTTCTCCTGAAAAGAAAAACAATAGGCAGATTCATTGGCATATAGAAGTATATCCACAAGCTGATCCTTGGTCTGGACTTGAAAGGGGATATGGAGTATTTCTTAACAAAGTGACTCCAGAAAAAGCTGCAGAAGAGCTTGGTTCTGCATGTAGGAAAGAACTCGCTGGTCTTGTTGGAATAGTTTAAACAATCATTTGGTTTATTTATTGAAGTACAAGATGAATTATCGTGGCGATTGAGAAATGGATAGCTGCTGCAAGTCTTGGCCTGTTTATGATGTTTGTTGCCCAGATGATTTCGATTTCTGTCTATCTTAGCCATCCATCACACGACATAGATCCTTCATCTCAGATACGAGAGTTCATTTCAATTAGTGTAGCCCCGGCATTGATTCTGGCTGGCTCATCTTTTATACTGGCACGAAGATATGGTTCACGGTTAATTGGTTCACTTATCATAACCGGTGGAATGATTACTATTGGTGGAATGTATTATGTCAATACTCTGATACCTAAAATCGCATCTGCGTATATTGTACCAGAACTTACCATTTCTCCTATGATATTCACCATAACATCAATCCCCGTAATTATCATAGGATCTCTATTGTTTAGATTGAAGCCTTTGCCAAAAAGAGATTACTTGTTTGACAGATGATCATATCTCATTGAATTTGAATGTCGTTTAAATCCTATGTTTTCATAAAACTGCATTAGGTTATCGGTACAATCCAGAATTGTTTTGTAACAGCCTTGTTTTTCTGCATAATCTAAGAGTGCCCTGACTATTTTTTGTCCTTGTCCTTTTCCTTGAAATTCTTTTCTTATCACTACGTCTTCAATATGACCCACTTTTCCTCCATTGTGGATAAATTTCTGTTCAATCAAAATACTTGCAGAACCTATTATTTTTGAATTCTCTATTGCAACATAAATTATCTGATGTGGATTTTTTGAGATCTTGACAAAAATTGCGTTTGCTTTTCTTGGTTTGATATGACTTGATTTTCTAAGTGAGTCAAGAGACAGTAAGAATCCGTTGTAGAGGTCTCTTCTTTGTAATTTACGTATCTTGATAGATGTCATGCTTTGGTCTAAATCTTACCTAACCGCTCAATATAGTACTGATAGGCTCGTCTGTAAGAAGTCTTGTCTCCTATGTCTAGAAAACCTTTCTTTATGGGAAATCCGGTTACCTTGTTTTTCTTTACCATTGCACTGCGTATCACATCATCCATACCATATGGTTTGTTAGGAGGTATTAATTTGAAAATTCCTGG
>JBGPGB010000327.1:0-2686 GCA_041483595.1 Nitrosotalea sp. | reverse complement strand
GAAGTCCATTCTTCACGGCTGTTCTATGCCCTTAAAATCTACACCATTCTACCACCACCATAAAAATTGTCAACTTTTATTTACATTGGCCCAGGAAAAAATACATAAATAAGAGCAATTATCGTCGCAATTTTTCTTTCCATAGGCAAATGGTGGAACCAATTTATTTCAGGTTCTTTATACTTAGACCAAACGTACGGGTTGAATAGAAAGATAAAAGCCAGAACGTAAAATAATCCAGCTAAAATCCCTATAGCCAAATGGCTATTACAGAACAAAAAAACAGTAAGAAAAAAATCCCATATTTATAAAAGTGTTTGCTTCGGGTCCGCCAGTATGATTGCGTCATCCAGAAGCACTTGACTATCAACCACATACCGAACAAAACGACGATTCTTCGGAAGCAATTGAATTGCTTCACGTAAAAGCGCATCGGCTTCGTGGAGTTTCTCTACCGCTTGGGTAATCTTGCTTTTCTTCATAGACAGCAAATTACCATAAGTCGGTAAACTTGTCAAGAGGGATTTTTAGCGTTCACTCTTATTGGCGAGACTTCGGGTCTCTGATATTAAGTATTATTCAACTTTTGAAAACTTCAACTTTTTTCTCTCTGCATACGATTTTTCTACCACATGAAGTTTTATTTCATCCATCACATTATTGTAATCTGGGTTGTAATCAGTATTGAAAAAGGATACCAAACGTGCCTGTGCCAGTTGAATATACTCAGGAGAGCAATCAATACCTACATAATTATGCTTCAAGATTTTTGCCGCCACTAATGTTGTTCCCGACCCCGCATAGGGGTCCAAAACATTCAACCCAATTCGATCACCTTGAATACTGCAAATACATCTTGTCGGCAATGAAATGGGAAATGGTGCTGGATGTTCGGATCTCATTTCTGGACGAATACGCCATATGGAAGACATCTTGGCATGTTTGCTTTGCAACTCGTCTCCAATAACAATACCTTTCTGCAACCAGAAAATCCGTTCCTCAACTTGCCAGAATCTCCATCCCCTAATGTTGGCAGCAATACCTCTGTCCCAAATTATTTCTTGCCTTATCTTTGAAATCCATTTTGACCCAAGAATCCATTCAAGAGGATGCGTCATCACCCCATTTAACCATCGGAGTTTGTGATTGTAAAAGACATGCCCACCCGGCTTTGTTATCCTATACAATTCATTAAGTACATCAATCTGTTCTGCTTGGTATCCATTTTCATTACGAATGTCGGATGACCCCTTGTACTTTACTTCGGCAACTAACGCTCCTGCCATGCCTTGTTTATTATAGGGTGGAGACGTGACTGTGATGTCAAAAAAGTCGTCAGGAAACCCACGTAAAGTCTCCAATGAATCTCCCATGTAAATTCTATTATTCTCCATTATTGGGTCAATTTTATACCAGATACACCAAACAGTCAACTTATAATAAGTTGACCTAAGTGGTATTCTATGCGAAAATACCCCTCAATGATAAACCTACTCAACGAGGATGTCCTGTCTGCTGCCTTGGGTTCTCTGCCCCCGATTAACTTGGTGGTTACATCTCCCCCGTACAATGTGGGCATTGAGTATGACAAACACGTTGATACCATGACTTACCCCGAATATCTGGATTGGTGTAAGAAATGGTTAGGTAAGATTTACAAGCATCTCGCTCCCGATGGACGCATGTGTGTAAACATTCCGTTCTCTATTACACCAGTTCATTTGAATAAAGTCAAGGGTGAAGATGACATCAATTATCCGGTCTCTGCCGATTATACAAGAATCTGCCAAGAGTTGGGATACAAGTACTATCGCACTATCATTTGGCAAAAGATTGGAAGTAATAAGACATGTTGGGGTTCTTGGCGGTCAGCTCGGGCACCGTTCATCATAGACCCCAATGAATGTATATTAGTGTTTTATAAAGACCATTGGAAGCGAAAAAACAAGGGAGTTTCAACAATTCGCAGCAGAGAGTTCATGTCTTATATTAAGAATTTATGGATGATGCATCCCGAAACCAAGTCCAAGCATCCTGCCGCATTCCCTTTAGAGTTGCCTAATAGATGTATCAAACTACTTTCATACGAAGGTGATCTAGTGTGCGATCCATTTTTGGGGTCCGGCACCACGGGTGAGTCTGCTGTAAGATTGCGAAGAAACTTCATAGGTATAGAAAAGAGTACTGACTATTTCAACATGGCAAAAGAAAGAGTTGATGCTGCTGAACTTCAAACATCGTTAATCAAAACAATTATGCCTGATGGTGACGAAGATGAATGATACCGAGTTCCATCTAAAACATAAAAGTGCCTACGCCAAGGGCAAAGTAGATCTCCTGACCAAACGCTTTGTTCTACAAGCCGGATTCAAACGCAGAAAATGTGAAAATGTAGAATCTATATTCAAAGATTATCCCGCCATTATTGAAAAAATCAAAAAAGAAATTGAACCATTCGAACAATCTGCTGGAGATCATATTCACTTTTATTATACCAAACACCTTGAATGTGAGGATATAGAATCCCCTAATGGTGTAAAAATGGATGCTGCATCTATCGCTGCGTCAATTATTTGTGGTTTACCAACAACTGGTCGAAATAAATGGAAAACCGAAAGCGGAATACCCCTTAAGGACTTTGATGTTAATCTTTCGGATAATTCTCAAAGCATAATTCCTAATAAAG
>JBGPGB010000326.1:0-2694 GCA_041483595.1 Nitrosotalea sp. | reverse complement strand
GTTTTACTCTAGTCGTGATGTTAATTAGATCAGTTTTTTTGGAGCAAAAAAATGGATGGTGATAAAGGATCTATTTAGTAATGTATGAAATAGTTGAACCTTGAAAAGCTATACTGTCAACAAGGCCCGATCGCATAAGAGTGTCCAGTGTTTGCATTATATTGTCAAAATCAAATGGTTTGTAAACCAAGGCTATTGAATCATATTCATCCAATTTATCTGCAGTTTCTTTTCTCAAATCTGCCGTAACCATCATTATTTTTGCATGTTCGTTTATTTTTCGTATATTGTCCAAAGCATAAAAGCCGTCATACTCTGGCATCATGATATCAAGAAATACCACATCTGGTCTTAATTTTTCATATAGTTCCACTGCATCTTTTCCATTGTAGCCTTTCCCAACCACCTTAATGCCTTGCATCTCCAAAAAATCTCCAAATAACTCAACAATATCTAAACTATCGTCTACAACAATGGCTTTCAAGAGTTCTGTATTATTTTTTTTCAAGGCTTTGAAATGATCATGAATTATCTTTATTCCGTCTCTTGTTACCCCAGGACCTGATTGTGACATAATGTGAAATACGAATTAGTGATAATGAATACAAGTATGTATTAAAGAAAACAAACATGATACTAAAAAATTAATGTATTTTTCACAATTTAACTTGATTAGGATTGATTATTTTCAATATTTTTGGGTAATTTTATAATAAATGTAGTTCCTTTCCCCATCTTCGTTTTCACAGAAATTGTACCAAAATGTTTCTCCACTATGTTTTTACAACTAGGAAGTCCAAGTCCAGTGCCAATTTGTCTTGTAGTAAACTGTGGATAAAATATCTTTGGTAAAATATTTTCCGGGATGCCAGGACCAGTGTCTTCTACTTCAATATAAACAAGGTCTCCAGTCTCATGTGCTCTGACGAAGATCTCCCCCTTGTTGTTCATTGCCTGCATTGCATTTAAAATCAAGTTTACCAGTACTATCTCCATTTTTAATATATCACAATTTATCTTGATAGAGTTTTCAATATAATGAATTTTCACATCTTCTGGAAATGTAAGCCTGTCAAATGTCGATTCTATTAACTGGTTTATGGAAAAATTTTTCTCAATATTTGGAGGCTTGGGAGTAACATAATCTAGTACTTCATCTATCTGGTGAGTCATTCTATAGATAGCTCTTGTAAGTCTTTCAAAGTTTTTCTTTGTAGATTCATCAGCATTTGGATTTTGAAGTTTCATCAAGTCTATACTATTTTTAATAATAGACAGAGGATTTCTAAGATCGTGGGCAATACGTCCAGCTAATTCTCCTATATCTGATAATCTTTTCATTTTTTGTTCTTCAAGTTCTGTTCTCGTATGATGAAGTTCTGAAATATCTTTGATGACGGTGTTGCTTATCATGTTTTCATCTCCTCCTTCATGAGGTAGTGTATTAGCACTAACCAGTACTGGAAATATGCTTCCATCCTTTCTTTTCATCCAGATTTCTCTATTCTGGACTGTTCCTGAATTTTTCCAAGTATTGAGAGAATCTTGAAGGGCTACAATGCTGTTATCACTGGTATGTTCAAATATTGATTTTCCTATAATTTCATCTTTTGAATACCCTAGAGAATGTGCATATCCATCATTGCAATCAAGTATCATCCCCTTGGCATTTACGGTTCGGTACATTTCCGGAGCATTATCATATAGTGTCCTATACTTTTGTTCGGCGGAAATAAGTCTGTCCATGGTAGCCTTTAATGATTTTGACATGTTGTTAAATTGGCTATAGATTTTTCCCATCTCATCAGATGTCTTGCTTTCTAGTTGTACGTATTTTCCAGAAGATATTTCGCTAACTGCTAGTTGAAGTTTTTTCAGGGGTTTTATCAAACTTTTTGTAAAATTGCCGGATAACCATACTAGTAATGCTCCAAGGATAGTCAAGGAAATTAAAATTAATTGCTGGGCTACACGTGTTTTCTGGAATGCGTCATTCTTATCTATCTCTACAATGAAAAATGAATCCATACCTTTTACCGGACTGATTGCCCCTACAACTGTATTTCCAGCATAATTGACATATCCATCAAGATTTGTTACAGTATCCTGTGTTGAACGGTTCTTGAAGATCTGGGATATCTCCGAAGAGCGGGGCAAGACTAGTTTTAGATGAAGTTCTGGCGCAACAAAATTTGAATTTATTTTGATGTCTTTTGGAATAGATAGAAAATATCCTTGCGAATTAACAAGATATTGTTGTTCATGATCATAAAGATTATTGGTTTGTGCAACATCTGAAAGTAATATTTTTACGTTTATCCTTGCTGAAAGGATGTATGGAGTTTTTACTTCAGAACTAATTGGGGCTGAGATCAACATAGTAGGCATTCCAATTTTAAAATTTCCATTATCTTTCATAGGAACGTTTGAAGCAAAGATATCAGTTGAAGTTACATTGTAAGATGATTTTTCAAGATCAATTTTCTCTAACCCGTTAGGTGGAGAAGTTTTTAGGTTAGTGTCATACAAGATTTTTCCAGTACTAGTATCTATTATAGAAAATTCTTCAATCCAATCATAACTTGAAATGTCACTGAAGAATTTTTCACTCAGTGCCATTTTCGTTAAAAAAATATCATTGTTTGATGTGTTATTAGAAATATTTTTTGTAAGGGAGATCAAGTATGGGGAATG
>JBGPGB010000325.1:0-2695 GCA_041483595.1 Nitrosotalea sp. | reverse complement strand
TGCTGCTTTTGGAGGTAATCCACATCCAGCACCAGAAAAGATTAAAAACTTAACGCCGTTCAGAGGAAATGAAGAAATAGCAGATGACGATAAGTTTGGATGGTATAAATTAGTTTAATAGCATAAATAAAGTATGAATTTTAAGTTATGGTTACAAGAATCTTGGTTTCCTTTGCGGAGTGGTGGTGGGGATAAAATACATTCTAAAGATAGTCCCCCACAACTAACCGCTAGTGGTGACTACATTTTGTATCATGGCACAAACATAGTAAATGCCAGAAAAATATTTAAAACTAGAACCCTACTTCGTGATGATATAGGATCGGTTGGCATTACTACTCATCCAAGTCGTGCTGATGTTTTTGGAGTAATGAAAGCCAAAAAGGGCATTCCTTCTGTAGTTCTCAGACTTATTATTGATAAACAATGGTTGGATGCTCAAGAAATCAGCAGAGAAGTTGGTGGCAGTAATCTTGACCAATTTCTTATTCATACAGATGCAATACCGTCAGAAGCTATTAAAGATATTAAACTAGCTAGGGTTTCTGGCACTCCACTACAGGGTGGAAGTTTAGAATATCCAAAGGAATAGTATGCCATTACCATTCGGAAAACATGACGGAAAGAGACAATTTGCGTGCTTTGTCTGTGGAGTATTGCAACCAGACAAAGCATCTTTTATAGAACACATTACAAAAACTCACGAAGAAGGCAGAGAATATGTTGTCTGTCCCATGAGTCATTGCAAGATGCCTGTTAGAGATTTAAGAGCTCACTTCAAAGCAATTCACCCACATTACGCCTGCCCTAAAGATCAACAAATGAAGGCTTTAATATGGAAAGATGCTAAAGACCCATCTAAGAGAAAAAAGAAAGTTTCTTTTGAAGAAGGTTATTTTTCATCAGCTAAAAATCGCAAAAAACTTCATTATAACTCCGGTTGGGAAAAGCAAGTATATGAAGTCCTAGAAGGCTTCAATGATGTTGTCAAATATGAAGTAGAACCACTAACAATTGAATATTGGTTTGATGGAGAACAACACCACTATCTTCCAGACCTTAAAGTTCATTATTCGGATGGACATAAGGAAATATGGGAGATTAAACCTATGAATCAAACTAATCTTGCAGTTAATGAAGCCAAGTGGGAATCTTGTAGTGTGTATTGTGAAAAACGTGATTGGAAGTTTAGAGTAATTACAGAAGTAGGAATAGGAAGATTAAAGAAAGGAATACCCCTTGATTGAATCTTTTAAAAAATTCTTTGAGTCTGAAATACCTACTCTTGCAACACTAACAGAAAAGTTTGCCTCCATTTTAGAAGGTAAGAAATGGACAATAGCAGAAATTATAGCTGCTTTTCCAGAACTAAATCCAAAAGCGGTAGCAGCAGTTCTAAACGGATTAAAACAAAAAGGTCTTGTTGATACAATAAAAACCAAAGTAGATGTTTGGGCCGAACAAACTCCAACATATCGCATAACTCACCGTGGCAGCATATTAAGAGAAATTATTCGCAAACAACTAGTAGAAATGGGACTAAAAGAATGGGCAATCACCGAAATGCCCATGATTTCTCTAGGACAAGACAAACGTGTAATGGCTGATGACAAACCATTAAAAGACTTAAATGTAGATGCTCTAGCTAATAATATTGTCTTGTTCAGAATACCAGAAGGCAAAAGACATATCTTTGCTCCTGGTACAACGTGGATATACTTCATGGATTCAGAAGAGTCTGCCAAAGAAATGGAAGAAGGCAAAATTCCTATGCTAGTAATTCCAAGAGGCACAGTCTTTGGTGGAGGAAGTCCTATAACTGATGTGTGGAAAAAGAGGTTCTTTCAAAAAGGTGAAGATCAACCAAGACAAAGAATAGTAGGCAATAAGAGAGAAATGATTGGTGGCACTGATAAGATTCTAGGTCTTATTCAAGGACATTCTGATGAGAGTAGTATTTATGTTGATATGATGAGTGTTAGACCACCCTATAAAAGAAACAGTATAAACACTAAGATGATTCAGTTTATACAACAACATTTTCCTAAAGCCAAGTTGAGTTATAGCAATCCTACAGAGCAGGGCAAAAAGTTTATTAAAAAATATAAAGAAGGCTTTGAAGATGAAGAATATGATAAGCCGGGAGAGTGGGCAGAGGACAGCCCAGAAGTTAAAGCTAGTATTAACATGATAAATGACTTAAAAGGAATACCTAAAGTTGAATCATGGAGAGGGTCATCCACTTGGGATTTCGGAAATGGCGTCCACATTTCACTAGGTAATCAAGCTAGAAATGTTAGAAGTGACATCCTTTTTGGATGGAGTAGACCTAAGAGCCAACCGCCTTTTGTTTGGTACGTTGAAAATATAGCCTCTAATGAAAAAGGTCAAGGATTTGCTTCGCAGGCAATGAAGAAACTTCTAGCAATGGCAGATAAGAATGGTATTGCTTTAAGATTATGGCCGCACCGTTCAGTAAGCAAGCCAAAAGATAAAAAAGGCACTCTTGATGATAAAAAACTTCTTCAATGGTATCAAAGATTAGGATTTCAACCAATTCTACTGTCGTCTGGCAATTCTAGATATTATGAAAGAAAACCCCAATAACTAATATATGGTATGCACAATATCATTCAGGGTAACTGTCTAGAGGTTCTAAAAACACTTCCAAACGAAAGCGTACAATGCGCTATTA
>JBGPGB010000324.1:0-2717 GCA_041483595.1 Nitrosotalea sp. | reverse complement strand
CACAGCTTCTTTTGCCATTTTGTTTAGATTGTCAAATGTCTTTTTGCTATCACTGCCCATGCCACCGCCCATTTTCATGTTGTCAGCTAGTCGATTGATAGCATTGCCAAGATTGGTAAAATCACTTTTGGTTGATTTAGCTTTATCTTTTGTATCTTTTATTACTTTTTGAATTGTTTTAAGTGTTTGGTTTAATTCATCTAGACCATCACTTAATTGTTCCATCTTTTTAAGTTGTTCTTCGGCTCTCTTCTTTTCTTCACTTGATTCTCCACCAAACTTCTTAGCAGGACCAACAGCACCTACAATAGACGAAGCTAGAGCCTGAACAAATTCTTGTACGTTTATTCCTCCCGCTCCTAAGTCATTCATTGCTTGGTCAACTGTAACTGCCATATTCTATTTTACCTATTTTAGACTTGAATTGTGAGTGTAATTATGTTAATATATATCAATTATAATAGTAATTTAACTTTTAGGAAGTAATAATGGATGAGAAAGCAAAAAAAGCTGAGTATAATGCCAATTATGCCAAAACAGTAAATGGCAAAATGGCACGAGATGCAGCCACTAAGAAATATAAACAAACTCTTAGAGGTAAGCAAATGTCTAATAAAGCAGGAAATAAAATTCGTAATAAAAATAAACTCTTGAAAAATACTATTAAATCTTATTATGGGTGTACTAATCCAAATTGCTATTGGTGTGGCCCATTTTCACCAAGCCAGTTACATTTTCATCATATAGATTCATTACTTAAAGATGATAATATTGCAAAAAACAACAAAAGTGCAACGTGGATTATCTCAGAGGCAAATAAGTGTTGTGTATTGTGCGCTAATTGCCACGCTCAGGAAGTAATAGGCGAACTAGACGCCTCGTCTTTTCGTAGATGTAAAATAAACGAAAATGGAGAACCAACTAAAGATTAATTTGGCGGCGTCACATCAGTGGGGTTAAATCTTCCATCCGGTTGCGCACGATTAATATCATAATCTCTATGATGTTTTGTATGGATGGCTTCCTGATATTGTTTTGCGAAGTCGTCTGCTGTTGGGTGCATTTTCTGATTTAATTGCTTTTGTACTGCTTGTCTTATTGCTTCTATTTCATTAGGCTTAAAAGAACGTGCAGTCTTTAATACTCCATTAAGAAAATCACAATCTAAAACTTTGACTTGCTTACGGCCATCTTTCTTATAACTACGATATGAGTTTACAATATAATGATTTCCTTTTATGAATCCGTAATGAAATGTTTTACCACAAAAATTATCAGTTAGCTGTTTCATGTATCTAAATGTAAGATAGTGTAGATTTAATCCAGAAATCATACCATTAGGCCACAATTTGCCAACTAAACACAATGGGAAAGGGTCATGTTCATACCACATATACTGGAAAGCTATTAGACTTCCTCTTTTAATGCTTTTGTTATAAACCCTTTTGAATATTCCCTTTTCAGCTTTTTGTTGTAGTTTTTGTTGTTCTAAATCAGATTGTAACTGCCTAGCCTGTTTTGCTTGAGCTTGAGAATTAATCAAATCAGCCGCCGACATTCCTGGCGTTGTTGGGGTTGGTTGGATCGGATCAGGCATTAGTTACCTTCTTTAGAATTACTAGTCACTTGATTTGCATAATCTTGATTGCTGTCTCTTGCTCCAATAATTTTGCCTAATGAATCATCGTCATTAATATCGCCTTCTTCGTCGTTCTGTAGTTTGGCAGAATGTAGGAAAAAGTTTAATATTTCTTCAACTAAGTATTTAATAAGGTCTTTTGCTGTCTTATCACTTTGACCTTCACTGATTAAATCTTTGAACATACCCTTAACATCTAGCAAATATGCTGTGCCAAAAGGCTCGGCTTGTTCTTTGTTCTGTGGGCGAAAGCTAATAATGTCTTTTCCACGGGTGTAAATTCTAATACCACCAAACTCTAAACTCTCTATGATAGGATCAGCACCAATTGGTTTTTCAATATAGATATATGGGTCTTCGTGATGTTTGAGGTTGTCCTTAACACCAAAGCCTGCTTTTTCTAGAATCTTACCAAGAAGACGCAAGTTGTCTTTGTTTTGTCTATCTTTTCTTTCGAGGAAGGCACTGAAACGTTTCATAATGTTATTTAGGTATTGACTAATGTTTTTTACTATGTTATAATCACAATATGAGTAGAGATAAAAAACATCAAGCGGAATATTTTAAAGGTTATATTCAAAAAAGAAAAGATAAAGGTTGCTGTACAATCTGTGGCGCAACTGAACTTTATATCAATCCTAAGACTGGTAAAAAACTAACTGTCTGTATTGATTGTAGAGATGCAAGAGTTGATTATGATAAAGAAAGAAGAGAAAAAAGGCTTAAAGAAGGTCTTTGTTGTGATTGTGGCCGTCCGCAAAAGCCCGATTCGATTCGTTGTGAAAAATGTCTTATAAGATTAAATCGTAGCGGAACTAATAGAAAAACTAGACTTTTGAGTGAGGGTCTGTGTCAAAACTGCGGAAAAGAACCCTTCATTATAGGACAACTTGCTTGCGAAATTTGCTGCCTAAAAGGAGTTTCTTATTCTCTTTGGAAAACTACTAGTCGCTGGCAAGAACTTAAAGACTTGTATAATAAACAAAACGGCATTTGTCCTTATATTGGTGAAAAGATTAGTATTGGTGTTGATGCCTCAATAGACCATATTATTCCTGAATCTAAAGGCGGCACAGAT
>JBGPGB010000323.1:0-2726 GCA_041483595.1 Nitrosotalea sp. | reverse complement strand
GTCGGAAAAAGAGATCCTGAAATCAGCTTTTATACAAATGATTCTGATTTCATAAATAATAAGACTTATCATTATCCTTTCTCAAATATTAATGGAAGTCTTTTTACTGTTGGTTCTTGTGATCTTGAACTTCCAAGCGATCATGATGATCAAAATACTTGCACAACAAATGAAAGTTTTAGTCTAGACACAAACGATTTTTTTGCTAATGTTGATAGAATAAAATTTAATTCTACTGCACCTTTAGGACTTTATACAATAACTTATGAATTAATTGATACTTTTGATAATGCTAGTTTAGGAAGTTATTCATTAACAGTAAATGTGGTCAACGGTATTCCAGTAGCTAGTAACGATACATACTCTACAGATCAAGATGTTATTCTTAATATAATAGCACCGGGCATTCTAACAAATGATACTGACGCAGAGGGTTCTTCACTAACTGCAATCCTTGTTAATAATACAAGCAATGGTAATTTAACATTTAATTCTGATGGAAGTTTCAGCTACACACCAAATTCAGGTTTCATCGGGGAGGATAATTTCACATATAAGGTAAATGATGGTACAAATGATAGCAATATTGCAACAGTAATAATAACTGTTACTGCACCTCATGTAAATCCTCCTCATGGGGGCGGCGGTGGAGGGGGTGGAGGTAGCGGAGTATTTGTACCTAATTGCACCCCAAACTGGCAATGCACATTTTGGAGTGCATGTACTAACGAAAAACAAACAAGAGTCTGCTCAGATTCAAACAATTGCGGAATAATTGATGAAAGGCCAGATATATTAAAAGATTGTACAACTGCATCTTCTGGAACAGAAACTCCTGAAAAAACTACAACAGAAAAAACTCAAGGGACAGGGTTTATTGGAAAAATGACAGGTGCTGTAATTGGCGCTTTCGGAACAGGAGGAGCACTTATAGCTTTGATATTCGTTTTAGTTTTGGCAGCTGCTTTAATAACTTTTATGATAGTTCTTTATAGGCAAAATAGGATGGAGTCAATAGATAGAAGTGTGAGTTATTATCAGTGAATTTTTATAATTATTCTTTAAAATATGTCTTCTAGAACATAAAAATGCTTTTAAAGGTAAAAAAGCTTAAGTAAATAATGATACTTAGTAAATTAGGTGAGCATAAACCAAAGGCAATTGGAGCATTGATAACTTTGGCTCTTGTAACTCTTCTTATTTTGGCTGGCCCAGCAAATGCTCTTACAGTTTCTTTAAACAATCCCGGAACAACTCCTTTTCCAAAAGGAGATAGTATCAGCATACCAGGAACAATTGACATAAACTCCAACGAAATCGTTACTCCATCAACAAATTTAATTGTCACGATACATGGGCCAGGCAGTGGCACTAATGACAGGGTATGTAATTTTGTATTACATGAAACAGATTTAGATGAATGTGATGGTGTTACAATTGATTTAACCAACAACGCACAAAATGGATATGGATACAGTTATGGTTATGGATTTACAAATGGCCAGATTTCTTATGTTCTTTTCATAAACACGAATAAATTTGATAGTGGAAGTTATACTATTCAGACAAATGTTAATAGCGCATCTTCTGAAGTTCAATCATTTGAAATTGCTGCACCAATTTGTAAAAATGTTCTATTCAGATCGAAAGGATACTGGAACAATCATCCACAGTTCTGGGCAGCTAAATTACCTCAGACTCTAGGAAGTGAAGTTGTAAGTACAACTGCAAGAGTTGATAAAATATTCGAGAGAGAAACAAAAGTGGATAAAGTGAAAGCTCCTTTGCTTTCAATTAGATTCAATCTCTTTGATCATCCTGAAGCAGCAGCATATTTCGTTCCAGGTGAAAGCATAACTGTCAGCGCTCTAGTTGCTCAAGCTGATGCGCTTCTTTCGAGTGCTAATCCTACTACTTCTCAGCTTACTCTAATGAAAGATCGCTTGAACAAAGTAACAGGTGATATATCAAGCTGTGCAAATCCTGGTGAGCAGGACACAACTCCACCAGTAATTACGGTTCCTTCAGATATTACTAAAGAAGCAACAAGTTCATCGGGGGCAAAAGTCGAATTTGATGTTAGTGCAACAGATGAGGTTGATGGTAAGGTTGATGTTAGTTGTACTCCAAAATCAGGAAGCACTTTCCCTCTTGGAACTACAGTTGTTAGTTGCACAGCAACTGACGATTCTGGTAACACTGCAACAGCAACATTCAATGTATTAGTCTCTCCAATGTGTAAGGAAATTGTATTCAGATCCAAAGGTTATTTTGACAATCACCCACAACTTTGGGCTCCTCTTTTGTCTCAAACTATAGGTAACGATGTCGTTTCAACGAGTGCACAGGTACAAAAAATTTTCGATCGAAAAACTAAGGTTGACAAAGTAAAAGCACCTTTACTAGCACTTAAGTTCAACCTAGTTAATTTCCCTGAAGCAGCATCACTTTTAGTTCCTGGTGAAAGCATAACAATCGCTACTTTAGCTGATCAAGCTGATACTCTTCTTAAGAGTGCTAATCCTACTACTGCTCAGCTAACTACAATGCAGAATAGATTGGAATCAGTAAGTACTACTCTTAAATCTTGCCCAAATAATAAAAAGGATGAAGGCGATTAAGGATTAGGAAAAATTTGAAATGAAAAGTAATGGATTTTATTCTTCGCCAAGAGGGAAGACGCTGAAATTATTTTCTTTTGTTGTAGTAGCATTGATTGCAGTAGT
>JBGPGB010000322.1:0-2731 GCA_041483595.1 Nitrosotalea sp. | reverse complement strand
CGAGGGTTGTATGCATTTGCTATAGTGCTATTTGTAATTACAGTCTTAACAATGGCATCTTCATTTACAGCCCTAGTAGCATCTGGTACGCCATTAGGGAGGGAAAAATTGACAGAATATGGAATTACCTCAGATCAAATTCAATCCATGATGGGTTTGATAGTGCCCGCATTAAACATTAATTTGGGTGCTTGGATAATATTCGGGCTTTTGTATATTCAGAAAAGTAGAGCAAATAAGATTTGATGAGAACTTGCGTTATTAATTAACGATAAAAAATAATTCCACAAATATATTATCTAAAAATCCGTTATGATCTGCGAAATGATATTTATGGGAAAGTAATAAAAAATAGTGATTAACAATACGTAGGTGCAGATCAAGACGGTAATCTGAATCTAGATTTGCAATCTAAATTTACTAATCACGAGAAGATTGAGAAACACGAAAACCACTTGAATATTTTTGGTTCTAGGACGCTGGGTTGTTGATGTGTTTTTTTACCTCATCCATGAGTGAAATTTGTTTTGTAGACTGGAAAGGAACTGGCACACTCAATCCTAAAAATTTAAAATACGCAGTACCATTTACTTGAAGATTCATAATTCCACCTGTGTTTACAATGGAACCTGCTACGGGTTCTAAACTGTTAATCTGAAAATGTTGGAGAATTGGCAAATCTTTTGTTTCCCCAGGATTGATTGTAGTATCCACATTACTCTGGCCTTGCCCTAATTTGACACCATTGATTGAAAGGTCATATGATAAATCTGGAATATACACAGGAAAAACACCATGATTACTCAATACGAATATCAGGTTAACTTTGATTCCTGTGATTAAAGAACTTGCCAGACTCAAAATGTTTCCAGTTAATGCATTATAGGCTAATTTTAAAAGCATATTTCCTGATATGGGGGCCCAATCAAGACCTGCAAATGAAATCTCGTTTAAATTAACTTGAATCTGAGTGTAAGAGTAAGCAACAAGACCTATGGTAATTCCAATGACTGCAACGATTACAGCTGTTATGATTATAGATGGTTTCACAAATTGGTCTATTTTACAATGTAATTAAATACTCTTTAGATTCATCTTCTGACAAATCGCTTTCAAGTGTACAAGTTCTAGTAACATCACTCCAAGTTCCTATTGCAGAACAATCTCCCCCTGAATCTTCATTTATTGTCTTAATTGCGTAGGTAGGATGCGTAACTGATGATACAAGAATAACTATTGATACAAAAGTGACAAGTACTAATATTCTCGAGTGATTCAGTTGTGTTACTTGTCTTTCTTTATTAATCAACCACCTCTTTTTTTTCAGGGAGGATGCCTATTCAGTGAATTATTTCCATCCAAATTGTGGTGATCATAAATTAGTGAGTTTTTGATAATTACAGATATTCTTACGTAAAAAAAATTCAGGGTGAATAGTGGGACAAGTTTGGTGAAATCCGTTAAACGCATTACCTTTGCTGTACCTAAAATCTATGGTACAATGCAAAAAATGTGGAATGGAAAATCTAGTATGGAGATATAATCAATACGAGAAATCACAACTATACAATCCCAATACGGAATTATTCCATAGATGCGAAACGGGATCGAATAACAACGATTATTGGATATGTGAAAGGCATAGAAAATCTCTGGTAATCAAACAAGACCGATGGTATTGCCCCATTCCAAACTGCTCAAATGATGCGTATATCCGTAAATCATACTATGTTGCAATGAAAAATATCTAATATAGACACCCATCTTGAAATCCAATAGTGCCTAAATTCTAGATGACATTTGTCACGTTCAAAATGGCATAAAAAATGATAGATTTGGATATAATCACAATTTGTTATACGGTTTTACCTCATCACTTGTATTTTGTAGCCCTAGACGATCTACCATTGTCTTTGGTCTAGCAATTTTCGGATTATAGCGTCTAGAAATCATACTCATTCCCCAGACTGCAGGAGTGTGGATTAAAAGACCAAGTGATAGAACCCTGTTTTTATGGGTTGATTCTATTATCTTGAGTTTCAATGCATCATCATCTGTCTTTTGGTATAATTCTTCCAAACGTGTCCTATCGTGATCAAAACCCTCCAGAGTCATTCTAACTTTATCCACAATGTCATAATTCATTAGGTTGTCAATCCACTGTTCTCCACTAATTTTGATCTTTTTCATATCTCTGGCTATGGTTCTTTTACTTACATTGAGTTTTTGAGCAATTTTATCTTGAGTGTATCCTGCAAAAATTAGTTCACGCACTTGAGTTAGTCGTTGATCTTTACCTTTGGACATTTCTACAACATATTGACCAGTCTGCCCACCGTCAAAAATCGCTTTATGATTTTTTACTGAAACACCTTGACATTCAAAAATATTTGTATCATCAACCAACGATATCTCCACATGTAATTCTTAACAACATATCTTAAATTTCGTCGTCGGTTCTATATAATCCAAACCCACATTTTTTAAAAAAGTTTTCTTTGTTGTTAATTTTTCAAATAGACAATTCGATCCTTAAGACTAAGAATCGAATTGGATGGGTATCATTTATCTTATTTGGTTTCATATGTTACTAAAAATAAGATTCATAGTGTGAAAAGTATGAACGAGAAATATAATGATTTGAAACACCTTCAAAAAACTTTTTTGACAATTAAAAAATTATGAATTAACTTGTCTAATTCTAAAGACCTAAAAATGTAATATAATATTT
>JBGPGB010000321.1:0-2760 GCA_041483595.1 Nitrosotalea sp. | reverse complement strand
ATGGACACGATCTAGGTGCCAAAAGCATTTTGAAGATATTTTCACTTCCATTTATTACACTTCCTACTGATCCAGCGTATGCTGTAGCAAACGTCGTGCCCATGATTCCTTCACTAACAATTCTCATTCCTCCAATTTTTGCTGTAATTGGTATTCGACTTGTACTCTATGTTGGGGTGCACAATATTATAGGACTAGTCACTAGATATGTCCAAGATACAGCAAAGGGCAAACCAAAGTTTCTTGATTACATCTCTACAATTGAAGCGATAATTGGAATTGGAATAATCTGGATTGGAATAAACATGTTCTTTACAGACCAAATTGATTACAACACAAGGTATGCTATTGGTGGAACATTGGCAGCTGGGTTTGCTCTTATCGGATTTTACTTTATTGACAAATTCAAATCCAGAGTAATCATACACCCATCAAAACGTGACATCTACATTCGTGTAATTACCTTGGTAATAATAGCACTTATCGCTGGCTCAATAATGGTGGTTAACAATAGTATTGCTGATGCACGAAAAATAGAATTTCTTGGACCTTACAAGGCAGAGCAGATAGGTGTAAATCGCTACTTGGGACAATTGGACCAAGTAAAAATACTCCCTCAAGAAACAAAACTTACCTCTATATCGGAAAATGATATACCAAATTATGTATCTCAAAATAATGATCTCCTAAATAATATCAGAGTCTGGGATTGGGATGCGGCATTTGCAAAATTAAAACCCGAGATTGGTCTTATACCATATGTAGATTTTGAAAATAACGATATTCTAAGATTCAATGATACATTATATTGGTCTGCATCTATGAAACCCATACTGCCATCATCGGTCAGTCAGGAGAATATTTGGTACAATGAGCATCTTGTCTACACCCACGTTGACAATGGTTTTCTTACACTTAATGCTCATAATGGAACAATTGTTGATAGCAATAAATTCTTTAATCAAAGAATGATTTACTATGGCGAAGGTGGCCTGTTCTCACAAACTTGGGCTGCTTATCCACAAAACAGAGTAACCTCAGCTGAACTAAATAATGCTTCATATCATGGAAGTGGCGGAATAGATGTTAAGCCTCCTATGAGCCAAATCTTTGAGCCAAATTTCTTCTTATCCTATCCTACGGAACCAATTCACATAATCAGATATAGAGATGTACATGACAGAATGCAGCTAGAGTACCCGTATTTCCAGTATGATCTTTTTGGAAAAACATTAGATATTCTTCCAGTTAGTGATGGGCAAAAAACATACTGGCTTGTACCACTGATTGTGGGTTTTGATACCAAAAATGTTCCATGGTCAGTCAGTAATCCCTATTTGAGACTGGTGGGTTTTGCACTAGTTGATATTTACGATGGTAAAGTGACTTTGATAAAAACCGGTGATGACTTTTTCACAGATATGTTTGCAAGTCAATATGGAGATCAATTTATCAAAATGCCGTCATGGCTTACCAAACAACTCAGGTATCCAGAGGCTCTCTTTAATTGGAAAGTTGACATGTTCAACGTTTACCATGTAACAGATACCTCTACGTTCATACAAGCAAAAGATTTCTATGAAGTACCAGATGGACTTGGAACTTATTACGTAGAAGAAAAACCACCAGGATTTGAAAAAACCACTTATGTTGGTCTACTCTCTCTTGAGTTACGAGGATCACAAGGAAGAAACTTGGCAGGCTATATGATCGTACAAAATGACATTCCAAATTTTGGTAAAATGCAGTTCTATCAAGTTCCACTTGATTCAAAGACAAAACTTCTTGGACCCTCTGCAGTTCGTGAAGCATTGGCAAGAGATTCAGATTTTGCACAGTTACAAACCCTATTGCGAAATCCTAGAGTGGGTGATAATATTCTCTACAGGATAGGAAGTCAAGATGTCTACTTTATTCCTGTTTATACAGCAGGTTCTGGTGGTGTGGTAACACAACTAGGAACAATTGCAGCAGTAGGTGCCGCATTTGATGGTGAATATTATGTTGGTTTGGGAAGTACAACTCAGCAAGCATTTGCTACTTACTTGGCCAAAGTTAGTGGTATTGCTCCATCCGCCGTTACAGCTGCATTACAGCTAGATGAATCCTCCAGAGTGTCTACCATAAAATCAATACTTGAGGATCAAAAAATTAATGTCTTGACTCCAAGAACAATTCAGTTCCCGCTTACTTTTGAGGAAGGCAAGGTCTCATTTATGCAACAATCAGATCTTGACAATACAAAGGCCCTTATCTCAACATTTGTGCAAAACTTTGTTCATCCAAAAGGAGACAGAATATTATTCTGGCAGGAGAATTCCACAATAAAGTTGGGTGTTGTATTTGCACAAGATAATGTTCCAGAGCTGCATTACATAACTATAGGTGTAAGATAGTTGCTGCTAGTTGTAGACAATGGTTCTGTCTACACACAATCGCTTTTGGAATGTATAAAAGATCTAGCCATAGATTTCACAAATTATACTTTTTCTAGTATACCGTCACTGAATCTTGGTGATTATTCCTTTATTATATTGTCAGGAAGAAGAATGAATAATTTTGAAATGAATATTATCAATTCAAAATTAATAAAGCATTCACTAGACGAAAACAAACCATTACTTGGCATCTGTTATGGTGCTGAAATTCTTGCGCTCACTTTGGGAGGCACAATAAAAAAAATGGAGTCATCACGTCATGGTTTGTATGAGGTTGAAGTTACAAAAAATAATCCTCTATGCAATGGAAAAATCAAAGCAT
>JBGPGB010000320.1:0-2762 GCA_041483595.1 Nitrosotalea sp. | reverse complement strand
AGGCTTTTTTCTGTAAAAGCAAACCAGAAATGGGTTTGTTTCCCTGGAACTTTTTTATTGACAATTTCGCTACTCCATTGCTCTTGCCATTTTTTGTCCAAGCAAGAATTTATTGCTGGCTTGTGCCGCAACAGAATAGGATAACCATCAACTTTATCAGTATTTGGATTGTTTTCTTTGAGCCTTACGTTGAAAGAAGATGTCTTGATATCTTTCAAGAAAATCCCTTTCGCTTCTACTTCATAATCTTCAATAGAAACTTTCCAACTCTCGTTGCTGAACTCTGTTTCTTCCCACTTGGGTTCAAACAGCACTACTTCAAGTGTGCGATTTGGCTCTAACTTGATAGTAGTTGCATTCGGATTCACAGCAACAAGAAAATCAGAGTAAGTATCATAAAGTTTATGATACACCCCGATTGTCGATTCTACAAACTGACATTGATCTTTTGTTTCGTGAGTGTTCCCGACCATATCAATGACGATTTCGCCAAGGAAAATCTCGGAGATTTGCACCCAATCAGAAAGATCATATTTTTGCTGGAAGTAATATACAGATTGTCCTTTATCGTTTACTTCCATTTTTTCAAGGAAAAGGTAGTCACTACCTTTTATTTTAACTTCATAGCTTGTATCAGGGCTAACGTGCGAATGACGGCTTGCGGGCGGGTCTAATACAATCTTAACGCCTTGACGTGGATGCACTCTTGCTGTTGCCGAATCGCCAGGATTGACGATACGAACAGGCTCATGCTTTTTCAGTTGCTTTGCTTTTCTTTTCTTCATAAATCTCTTCGCTAAAGCAGATATTCCTGTGACTTCTGTGAAGCCAGTAAAGGCGGCAACAAGAAGAGGCACAAGATAGTCAGTCCTTGTAGGATACCTCTTTCGCCTTCTCATTAGCTAATGACCCAACTATGTTCTTCTTTATTAAGATAACAGAAAGGACGCTTTTTTTCAAGCTCAAATTTGCGTTCCATATATTGAGTATTTTCGCCTGTAGATGCAATTCTAACAGGCGCTCCAGGCGAAATTGTTATTGGATGATAATTTTCTTTCCAAAACCTTATTACGAAACCATCAATATTTTGGCTGTAAATGATAGCATTCTTAAACGGATTAAGAATGACTGGATACCGATACATATCCTTCTCAACAAAAGGGATGACAACTCTTTTGTTGTCCTTTTTTTTCTTTTTGTTATTGATGAAAATTGTCTCTGGCGAGGCAGAAGGCTTTTTGCATTGGAAGTAGCTGCATTCTTTTCCAAACTCTACATCCATAGTGCCATCAGCCTTTATGGTACTTGTTGGATGCGCCTTGAAGTCAACAAACTGTTCATCCTTATTTGTTATAATGACCAGCTTTTGTCTAGAAAACATCGGAACGAAAGTTTGCTCTGCTGTAGGGATAACAGTAATGATTGGCGGATTAGGCCAGTGCAAAGGGTAGAGAGGGTGTCTAATCACGATTGTAATTATGTTGCCTTCTTTGAAGGATACGCTATGGTATCGAACAAATTTCTGGCCTGCCATAAACTGAATATATGGAATGTGAGGCTTTTTCTCGTCCTTTGTAGGATCAAGTTCTACCAAAAACTTAATTTCGGCTCTAACATACTTAGTGCCGTTTTGCTTCTTGGGATAAGTTGCCTCAATTAATGAACAACTATTTATGTTTTGACAAGTGAAAGGCAACCAGATTGTCTCTGCCTTAATGTTTTTCTTTTCTTCCTTCTTTATGTAAGCGCTAATTGACAAGACAAACGTATTGTCTTTTACCCAATTGATTGTATTAACATCTGTAAAAAAAACATTAGGCCAAGATGGAGGTCTTTTATCTGATTTGTGGCCAGAAAATGTACAATCTATAGTGGAAAGCCTACAGCCGCTCGATAACTCAGAATCAAGTTCTTCAATTTCGACTCTTGATCTGGATGGTTTGATTTGTTCCACTTTAACAAAACCCGCTAAGTGTGTACTAGTACCATCCCACACCTGAGATTTGGGATATACTTTGGTTCCGTTTTTTGTCAGCGTTGGTACTGGTTGGTGCATTTTTAAACCTTCGATCATGCAGCCATGTCATTTACGACTTTAGCAAACCAGTCAGCATAATTCTTTTGGTCAATAGCAGTTTTAATATTTTTCCAGCACAAATAAACACGCTCATACTTTTCATTTATGAATGATTCTACATCCTTGATTGCTGTTACCCTGTGAGTTCTTGAATCCTTTTCATTCAAAGAATTATACAGTTGTTCTTGCAGTCTCAATGGCAGGAAATGAGCCATCCAAGTATCATAATTGGTTATGAACATTTCCCATGCTACAAAAACAGCGTCATTGCTGCTAATGGCGGTATATTTGCCTGCATGTTCTTTTGCCCAACCAACCAAACCTGCTTCGTACTCTTCCCACTCCCAAGTTTGTTCTTTCAAAACTTTAGAGTTGTTGGAAAAGTGCTGAAAGTCTTGCGTAGTATAGAGCGTAGGGTTTGCGCTCACTACAAAAGTAAACTTCATCGGGTGTTGCTGATCGCCATTTGAGGCGATGTTAATGTGAAGCCAAGCCCACTCATTATCTTTACTCTTTGAGCGTAAAATAAGATTTGCCCGATCAACGTATTTTATGATCGGAGCCTTAACTTTACGTCTCTGAATGTATTCTTCGTGTAAATCCATGTATCCACCTGCACAACTGGGAAAAGGGTTTCAACCCGTTACAAGTTTGTCCCAACTATTTGATTGTATCATTTTCGATT
>JBGPGB010000319.1:0-2767 GCA_041483595.1 Nitrosotalea sp. | reverse complement strand
CGATGATAGTGGTGTGGCTATTACTCCATACAAAGTAAACACTGTTACTATTTATTTCATTGAAAGAAACTATACTTCAAGCAATCTAGAAGAATTTGATTTGGACATAAGTGGATTTAAATCAACTTTCAATTATAAAAATGCGGCTCCTATACAAGTCTTTGGCTCAGATGATTTCCCAGCGTGGTTATCATCAGATACAGCAGATGCTTTCCTAACTCAAGTTTTGTTTGACGAAGACAATAATCCAGAAGTAGGACATTTTCAATTAGAGTGGACACCATCCCAAAGCACTCATACAAGAGAAGGCGATTATTTTCTTTGCTATACTTGGACGCCAATACCAGCAGGAACTTCTTTATCCACCTTGTTTTATTTTAATATAGGTGGATCGTTCTCTGTTCCTACAATACCAAGCCAACAGACTAACCCTAAAAAATATCCTACGCTATTAAATCGTTATACGCCAAGCATGTTTAAGCAATTTCTTTCTGCTGCTGATGTTACACCAATAGTAATTGAAAAAACAAACTTGGCTGTTGCTGATGGTTTTACGGAAATAGAAAATCTATCAAACCAATTAGTTAACCTATGGGATGCTAACCTAGTAAAAGAAACATTCTTGCCTTATTTGGCCAATATGTTTAAGTGGAAATTGCGAAGTGGCGATCCTACTTTGTGGAGAAAACAAGTAGGTAATGCAATTTCAATGTATAAGAAAAAAGGAACACTTAAAGGCTTAAAAGAAGCACTTAAAAATTCTGGTGTTGATTTTAAGAAGATAACCAACTATTGGCAGATTATAAGTAATTCTACTTGGCAAGAAGCATTCATTGTAACAAACCAATCTCAATTTTGTTTATCTAAGAAGGCTTTATTACCTGCGGAAAGCAATAACTTCCATGTTTTCTATAGAGCTAATGGAACATCAAGTTATATAGAAGTTCCATTAAGCTATGTTGCCTTCGTTACAGTAAACTCAACAAATGAAAACTGTGAGAATAATTCAGTTGATACTACTTGCGTAAATTGGATTACAAACAACATAACTCTTCAAGCTGGTGATGTGGTTAGGATAATCTATAAGATAACTCAACCAATTGACCAACAATTAGAAAACTATATTCAAACATTAGACTTAGCCGATCAAAGGGATGAGATTACAGTAACATTCCCATCTAAGAATTGGAATGTTAGACTAATTGCTGAGGATGACATCTTGTTCCCAGTAATAGTTCCAGTTAAACATCCTTTTGCATATGCTTCGGTTTATGGTAGAAAGAGAACAGAGTTTCCATATTCAGAACAAATATACAACATGGAAGAATATAATGGATCAACTAGAGATTCAACTGATCCTTGTGATTTAGATTATACATTTTCTGATACCTGTACGGCTTGTCGTAGTAGTAAGATTTCAATAGACGTTTCTATAGAGGAATTATCAAGCGATAGAATTGAAGAAGTAGAAGAAATCATTAAGGATTTTATTCCTTTCCATGCCGTTCTACATTCAATTAATTATGTTGGACTAACAGATGAGTTTATACCTCCTCCAATAGAAGAACTAGAATGCCTGATTCAGTGCAATCTAGAAGATAATATTGCATTCAGTCAGTTTGATTTTGATAGAATAATTATAGATGGATTAAATCCTGGCAATATAACCCGTGACATGCTATCGAATGCAACTACTGTGGCTGTTGGCACGGACGGCACTGGAATTAATCTTGCATATACTATTTTTTCTCCTGGTATTGATTTTGGAGAAATAGGAATTAACGATACCAATAATCTTTTGGAAATTCTATCTGGTACTAATCAGGGAGAATATTCATTAATTGATCCTCCATCTCCAGTGGCCGATGTAGTTGGTATTACTCAATATCCACTAGATCATGCTGGTTTTCCATTTAGGTTTTCTAATATTCAATATGAGGAAATGGGAGTTAGCGTATATCAAGAGAATTTTATAACATTTACAGATTCAGATATTGATTTTTCATTATTTCCTATTCCAGACGAAGACATATGGGTTATTGAAGTAACTAGTGGTCTTAATGTTGGAACCTATTCAATTAATAGAATTTTGCCAGATAACACATTAGTTCTAACTGGATGGACTGTTGGCGCTGATTCTGGATTTACATATAACTTAAATGCTCCTGGTAATATCAATGTTGCTTCTGGTATCAGTGGAGCGATTTCTGTTTTTCAAAGAGGAAAGGTTCAAACACAGGTTCTAGATCATTTTAATGTTCAGAAGGGTGATTATGTGCTATTTGGTGGACAACAGTATCCTCTGATTTACATAGACAAGCAAGTTCCATCACCTATAAATGATTATTTACACATTGATGGTTACTCTGGTGGAGATCAAGTCGGTAGCGTTAATATTAAGATTTTAAGAAGATTGGTCGATAATACTGTTGGGTATTTATACTTCCGTGGTATGCAGCTACAAACAGTTCCAAATTATGAAGTGTCATTAGGAGTTCAAAACGGACAAAATCCATTAAGTCCACTAGTAGAAAATAGTGACTTCAAGGAAAATTACCTGATATTAATTGGTTCAACTTATTATGCAATGGCAGATATTGATGGAATGAATATCACTCTTAATGGTCCCGTGTTGGATTGGGGAACAATGGGACAGACAACTATGGTTAGTTATACAATAATTCAACTTGTTAATATGCCTATTTCTGTACAAAGTGGTTATGATGAAGAATACAGAACATTTGAATTTGTTGATAGAAGGGGTGAT
>JBGPGB010000318.1:0-2782 GCA_041483595.1 Nitrosotalea sp. | reverse complement strand
GTCATCATTAGACTCACAAAACATCTTAGAGACAACCAGTTAGTAGTAGACAACTCTGGAGTCAAAATCGCCAAAGTATCAGAAATGATAGGTCCTGTTGATGCACCCTATGCGTCAGCGGTTCCGCTTACCAACAATATCAAAAAATACATCGGAAAAAAAGTTTTCATCGTCGAAGAAACTCCTGTGATGAGACCAAAAAGATTCAAAGGAAATAGAAGATGACCACCATGACAGAATTACAAACACATTGCCCGGAATGTCGATCTAATCTAATTGACGACATTCATAGTGGCGAGAAGATTTGTTCTGGCTGCGGATTGGTCGCAATGGAACAGATGCCAGATTACGGACAAGAGTCAAGAGCAACAAATCCCGAAGATAAGATGAAGTTGACAAGAGCATCAGGACAGACAAGTTATGCACAACATGACTTGGGAATCAGGACAGAGATTGCAATGGGAACAAAAGACTTCAGCGGAAGAACAATATCAAGTGGCATGGCAAATCAGATGTACAACCTAAGAAAATGGCAGACTAGGATAAGAGTTGCATCACCAGAAGAACGAAGACTTGCAAATATTTTAGCAAAGATAGGAGAAACATGTCATGCCATATCATTGCCAAGAAATGTAATCGAGTCAGCATCCATGATATACAGAAACTTCCAAGGACAGGCGGACGCAAAAGGCAAATCAGTCACATGCATGTCTGCTGCAACAATCTACATGGCATGCAAACAATGCGATGTTGTAAGATCTCTTGATGAGATCTGTGCTGCAACAGGAAGTTCAAAGGAAGAAAAGCTCAATGTCAAACTAACGGCAAAATACTATAGAACACTTGTGATGGAACTAGGTTCTAAAACAGCACCGGTTGTTACTCTTGAAAAATACATATCAAAAATTGCAAACCTGGCAAAACTTGAAGTTCGTGTAGAAAGACTTGCTGCAGAAATTGCAGAAAAGACATTTGACCATAGTCTTACCGACGGAAAGGCTCCAAACGGGTTGGCTGCTGCCTATCTTTACATAGCATCAACTCTTCTTGGACAGAGCATCCTTCAAAGAGATGTCTCAAGTGTAGCTGGAATAACAGAGGTCACCATAAGAAACAGATGCAAGGAGATTCTCACAACATACAAGATGAAAGTAACATTACGACCTTCGTTAGTTAAGAACTAACACTCTTTTCTTATTTTTACATCTCATGTCTATTCTTGATATTTTATCCTGTGACAGATATTTTTGTATATCTCAAATTTACCAGATGAGAAAGACAAGCTGTATGTGATTGTCTTAATGTTTCCCTGTTACATATCTTACAGATTTTTTGCATTGTTTTTTTACATTGGTTACACCTTAGATGTTTTACAAGTTCCCCTCCACAACTTCTACAACTCTCATCAGGCACTAAACAACCACATTTTATTATTAATAGATCTCTGCTTTTAGCAGAGTGCAAATAGATTTAGTAGTTCACCATAGAATCTATTTTAATTTTATAATTAATACAAGGTACATTTCATGCTAAAGTCATATGCTGTGATAGGTGCTACTATGAAAAAGAAAAAAGAAAAGTTGGGTTATTTTTTTTTATGGATATGACCAGAGCTGTTGACCTTTGAATTTTATTTCTGAGATACCCTTTTTGTCTAGCTCTTGCACTTCACTTGGCAGTGGGACATATAATAGAGCCTTAGAGTACTCTTGGCCGTCTGTTACAAACCAGTATAGCATGTGGACAAGATCCTGTGCCTTTTGTTTATCCATACCTTTGATTTGATCAAGGTTTGGATTCACCAATAGATATGTGAAGGTGGAAATTGGATATGCTTTTGGTCCTGATGCATCATTTATTGATACGCTACTCCAAACTCCATCAGCTGCTGGCAGGGATTTTATTGCTCCAGATGCAGCTGCTGCGGTAGTTTCTATAGTAGCATCAAGAAATGCAGTCTTGTCATGGTTCTGAATGTACGCATATGTCATTGGAATATTGGTTCCAAAAATCATGTTGTTTTTGGCGTATGCCAATTCTACATATCCTAGTGATTCAGGTACCTTTTTCACTATTGCAGCGACTCCTGCATTACCCGAGCCTCCAATTCCGGCTGGCCATGGAACAGATGTTCCTTTTCCTACCTGACCTCTCCAATCTGAACTTGCTTGGGAGAGATAGCTCGTAAAGGCAAATGTTGTGCCAGAGCCGTCAGATCTGTGTACAAGAATAATCTGGTTCCTATCAGCCATCAACGCTTTTTTGATTGCTGGATCCGTTTGGAGATTCACAATTCGTGGATCCTTCCATTTGCTAATTTGACCCAGATAGATTTTTGCTATTAAATCTCCAGTTAATAAAAGTCCATTTTTTTGAACCCCTTGAAGATTATATGTAACAACTATTGCACCCATTGTCTCTGGAATATGGAGTGTTCCTTTTGGAGCCTTTGCAATATCTGATTTTTGCAATGGTGCATCGGATGCTGCAAAGTCTACACTCTTTGTTGTAAACAGCTTAATGCCCGCTCCACTACCTATTGCTTGGTAATTCAAGTCATTTCCGTATAACTTGCCATATTCAACTCTCCATTTATCAATCAGCGGATATGGAAAAGTTGCACCCCCTGCGTTGAATTTGTATTGATCACCGCTAGCAGGTGCTGTAGGTGTGGATTCTGCACGTGCACTAAGAACAGTTGTCGGTACTAATAGGATAAGCATTAATGCTAATCCTAAGAAGATCTTTTTTGTCATTGAGCATATGTAAAAGATTTGTTTAT
>JBGPGB010000317.1:0-2788 GCA_041483595.1 Nitrosotalea sp. | reverse complement strand
ATCGGCAGAATAAATCATTGTATCATGTAAATTAAATCCAATTTCTTTAAAATATAACGCCTGTAGGAAACTAGAACATGATTCACTTCTATTATGGGTTTTATCTCCTACTACCCACACTACAACACCACCATTTTTTGTAACTCTAAATAGTTCTTTTGCTACTTCTTTAAAAATGATAAAATTCCAATCAGTGTTATTATAGCTTCTTAAAGTATCGTAAGGTGGTGACGTAACAGTTAGGTCTATATAGCCTTCTGGCAATTTGGCCATTGTAAAACGGCAATCTTCATTATAAATTGTGTCTAGTTCCATTTTTTATCTTTTGCATCTAAATAGGTAATAACTATAATATTATATCAAGATTTTGGAGAATATATATGCCATTTTGGGCTGATTTGTATAAAGTTTGGAAATACCAGGGTGAACTTGACCCTATAATGCGTCGTGAAGTCAATAAAGAAATTGAAGGTGCTGGTGTTACTGTACCTGACGCTATTCAAGATATTCGTAGTTCGGGAGAATATTTTGGAGGTACTAGAGGAGTTGTTCGTCTAAGAGATTCCAATGATTTCGTAGACCTTTCTAGCGTAACCAATCGTCAATCTAGATATAAGGAATACGAACGATTGAGAATGGTTCCAGAGATAGAAAATGCCATTACAATCTTTGCAGACGAAGCATGTATGATAGGTGATACTCTAGTAGCAACGCCTTTTGGGATGATTAAGATTGAAGACTTGGCAAGAACTAAAAAGCCAGATGAAAGATTTTTGGTATATTGTTATGACTTCACAAAGAAAGATTACACACTAGGATGGGCATATCATCCTAGAAAGACAAAAAAGACAAAGACTGTAGTTGTCACAATTGAAAATGGCGAACAATTTGAATGCACAGCAGATCATAGAGTTCTTCTAGCTAATAAACAATGGATTGAAGCTGGAAAACTTCAAGAAAACGATGAGATTATGGCATTTTATAGAGTGTCGGCAAATACCGGCCTTGATAGAAACCAGTTTGCTAGAGTTTGCACTGAAACAGATGGATGGATTAGAGAACGTGATTTTATTGATGAGTGGAAGGGTAAAGTAAGAGATGAAAGAACTCAAAAACTTTATAGAATAACAAAGTGTATTACCGAAGGTTGTAATACTAAACAAACCTCATACGTTATACAAAATAAGTGGTCGTCGATTGATGATAGGTTAACTGCTGCTGGTTTTTGCTATAAAGAACTTAAAGAACTTGGCTATAAGAGAAAGACTCATAAAGTAATTGCTACTTGGGAGAGTTCAGAAGAAAAAGATGTTTATGATCTTTCTGTTGATAAGCATGAAAACTTTTGTACTAATATCGGCGTATTTCATAATTGCCAAATCGGTGAGAGTGGTCATATGTTTGATATCATAGTGAAAAATCAAGACATTAAAGATGAACTAGAATTTCTTTTCTTCCATCCTAGCATGATTAACATTGATGATAATCTATGGGGATGGTGTCGTGACTTGTTTTTGTTTGGCGATCACTTTATGGAACTTGTAATTGATCCAGACGAACCAAAGTTAGGCGTTCTTAAAGTTCAAGTCCTTCCACCTGAAAGCGTATTTAGAATTGAAACAATTAAAGGCAAAACAGTAGAGTTTCAACAGGGCAAGGAAGGTCCAGACTATCAGAGCTTAGCAAGAGTTGAAGTCACGAAAGCTACAGAAGCCGATTTAGCACAAGCCAATGCTATTAGATTTGCTCCTGAAAGCATTATTCATTTTAAGATTGGTGGACATCGTAAAACATTCCATCCTTACGGTGTTTCGTTAATTGAGGCCGCAAGAGGTCCGGCACATCAACTTAAACTCATGGAAGATTGCATGTTGATTTACCGTCTTTCAAGAGCACCAGAGAGAAGAGTGTTTTATATTGACGTTGGACAGCTACCTCCATTCAAGGCCGAAGCCTTTATGAATCGTCTTCAAGATATGTTTAGAAAGAAGAAAACGTTTTCTAGCAAAGGCGGCACAGGTGGTGCTGGTCCTGTTGAGGAAAGATGGCAAGCTCCATCCCAGGATGAAGATTTCTGGATTCCATTAAGACCAAATTCTAATACCCGTGTTGAAACACTGCCAGGCGCTCAAAACCTTGGTGAAATTGATGATGCTTTGTATTTTAGAAACAAATTATTTATTTCTATGTGCTTCCCAAAGAACTACATGGCACAAGAAGACCCAGCCGTTACAAAGATGACTCTATCAAGTGTTGATGTAAAGTTTGCAAGATTGATAGAAAGATTACAGAGAGGCGTTGCTGCTGGATTGACAGAACTTGCTGTAAGACATCTTCAACTAAAAGGTTTCCCAATTAGTCTATATGAAGATTTGCAAATTAAAATGACACCACCTTCTCATTATCGTGAAATTAGCGAAAATGAAGTTAAGGATGCCCGTGTCAATCGCTTGTCTACACTCAAGGGTACTATGGTTCTTTCAGATTTGGACTTGTTGGTAGACGTAATGCATTATCCAGAAGAAGAAGCAAAACAAAAGGTAGCAAGAGCAATGACACAGAAGTTGCAAGAACTCAAGTTGCAAGTCATGTCACAGAATCCTCAACTACTAGGTATTGCTATGCCACAGCCGGGCGCTAATGAAATGGGTACTGATGCTCAAGGCCCAACACCTTCACAAATGCCTGGACAAGAAGCCCCACCAGGAGGCGCACCAGGAGGACCACCGCCACAACAAGGACAAGAGATGCAAGTTGAGCCTGGACAAGAAGAGGGCATGAGTGCTAT
>JBGPGB010000316.1:0-2793 GCA_041483595.1 Nitrosotalea sp. | reverse complement strand
GATTTGATAACTGGGGCACCATGAGCACTTCCAACGGATTTACCCGGAACCATATCTTGCTTATGAGTGCTGACATATTGAAATGCTTCTTCAAATGTAGGAAATGATTTTACGTCTGCCTTGAGGTTATCCGATACAATAAACATCGGAGTAGCATTTGGAGTTTTGATAAACTTACCTTTATCAAACGTTCCAACGTCGTGCTTACTCACTTCATAGTAAACTCCATGAACAGATTGCCCCTTTTTGTTGTTAAATCTAATAGCTACACGGAAGGAATTGTCTCCAGCTGGCTTGAATCCCATATCCGTTAATTTTTTGGCTTCTTCCGGTGTGACTGGAAGTTTAGGAGATTTTTGTAGATTCTCCATATTGGCCTCTTGCTCAGCCTTGGCTGGATCTCCGTGAAGGAATCTTTGGAAACGAAGAATCAAGTTCTTTACACCCGGGGAAACAAAAGGGATAAAGCGAGCAACGTCAGAAATCTTATAACGACGGTTCAAGTCCGTGTCATCAATATACATTGGACCTTTGTTTAACAAAGAACCAGTGTTGTGTTGCAAGTCATAGATATGATCAATGATATGATTCATATCTTCCGTGGACAAATTTTTCTTTGCGTGAGCAAGCTTCAAAAGAGCAACTGCACCGGCACCCCACTTTGGTCCACCGTATGCACCACCCCAAGGAACTCTATTATATGCTTTTTCAATATCGTCAAGTGTAATACCTGCCTTATTGATGGCGGCATATACTTTCTTGACCTTCTTTGGATTGATGTACTCTTCTGTAAGACGTTCTTTTACTTTTCCACCTGTTTCATCATCTTCTTCATCGTCGGGAATCTTAGGTAATTCTCCGGTGTCTTTGAATGCAGCATTTCCCGACCAATCCTGTGGATATGGGGATTGTGGTTGTCCCGGTCCTCCATATTTTCCAAACTCACGACCCGGAGGCGGTTCAGCATTATAATCAGTGTCATCTGGCGATTCAGGAGTTTTTGGTTCTTCTGGGGCAGGACCATTGGGGAATTCTGGATATGGTTCCGTAGAAGCCTTCTCGGCAGATTTAACTGCACCACGACTAACGTCAAATGGGTCTTTGTCATCTGACGTATGCATTTCGCTATAGTATTTAGAATACTTCAACAAACGCTTGACGGTCTCTGGGTAAGGCTTCATGTCGGGGATATGCTTATCAACCAACGCCTCAAAGTCTGCCTTACTTATAGTTTTTTTCTGATTGTATTTACTGACAAGTGAATTACGAAATTGAGTCCATCCATGTGATTGACTAACCAGATATTGAAACTCTTGAACCACTGCTAATCTGACATATGATAGCAAGTTTTTTGCCACAGTATTGGTAACTTGTTCGTACATGCTATCAATAACCTTGACAGCAGATGATGGAAGAAATCTGTGTCCCCTGGTAAGAATATCACGGCTAGGATCGTCTTCTGGCAATCCCGCCATTCTTTCACGGTCTGCCCTCGGAATTTGTCCACTACCGAGATATGACCACAGGAATTCCATCGCATAGAAATCATAAAACATACGACGCCCAGATCTTTGACCTTCACTATGATCTTGTTTATCATAATAATTCTTATCAAAAATTGGCGCATGATACGAAATTTCATGCAATTGGTTAATTTGCCCGAGTTGTTCTTTTAGAGAAATCGCCATAGTACAGGTATAAATATGACGGGAATCCTTCATTCAGTAGAGAATTTATACGAGGTATAAAAAGCAAAAACTCTTTCACCCGGGAAGAAATGAAAGAGTTTCTATCGGAAATTGGTGGACATGGAGGGAGTCGAACCCTCGTGTCTGAAACTTAAAACAAATAATGCTACACGCTTAGTTTGTTGATGAATTCTGCCGCTTATTAACAAACAATTTATACGGCATAGACATACATCGGTATGTCGGCAACGATATGATTGGAACCACATCAAGTTTTACTCACTGCAAAGCAGTAGAAATTTTAGTGAGTATCTATTTCTACATCCGATTAAGCAAGGGCTAATTCGGAAACAGATTCGTCGTTCAGTGAGAACTCAAAATCCATAGCTGCAATGTCATTTAGACGATTAGCATTTGATTTTCCATCGAATTTTAACGGAGCCATTCGATGAACTCCGGCGTGCATCACTTGGATTCAATATCAGGTCGAAACCAGTACATGCCCAATACAAAGAACTGTGTATAAATATGCCATAGTTTGCGGAAGATGTCAAGAAATTATTTTACTCAACGGAATTAGATTTTTCTTTTTAACAAATATAACTTTTTCACTCCCCAAAATGCGGCATTTTACTTTAATTGGAGATGTAATCTCCAATGGTGTAACTCTTACCATTCCACATTTCATTTTGTAATTAAACTCTGTAGTCAACATAATATCTCTATCTAAAACATCATTCAAAGCTTTGTTCTTTTCTAGTATTTTATTTATATGTGGACTGAAACAACACTTGGAATTTCCATATAAACCACGAATCTTCTGTTTGTATCGTTTAACATATGTTAACTCTTGCCACTTTGGATTGTAACTCTTAAGTCTGGCCTGATATTGACTAAGATGGGAATAACTCAAAATCTTCTTTCTAAGAAGATGTGGTTTAATTTGAAAAATACTCAATTCTACAAAAGATATTCCCCGAGATTCTAAGATGTTTCTTTTCAACTTGTCTCGCTCGATCTGGTCAAGGTCATCGTAATGATGTTGTCCTTGGATTTCAATAGCCAGTGGAATGTGGGGTAAATAAAAATCCATTTCCAAGTATTT
>JBGPGB010000315.1:0-2811 GCA_041483595.1 Nitrosotalea sp. | reverse complement strand
ATGAAAAGTTGGTAACAAATCTTTTTCCGGTTACATCTATGCCTGATAGAGTATATCTATACAATACAAAAATAACTTCACGTAAAGAAATCTTTTCTATATTAGGCAACAATATAGATTTGCCTACATTTGCAGGTCCTAACGACTACAATGATCCAACAATACTTTCATTTGTTGATTTCCGGAAAAATAATGATTTTAAGGATATTGTTGATAGCATAGAAACAAAAGAGATTAAGGTTGACACTCTCATCTCTAATTCATCTCCATTACTGATTGATCTGATAAATAGGTGTATGACTAGACATTCAAAAAAGGTGGGCCTATATTATGATTATAAATCAGGTATGAAAAAGAATTTTTTTCTCCCACAAGAAACTGAGACAAGTTGTCAAATAGCAAGATATCATAAGTGGATAGGAGGAGAAAGAAAGATACTGTCAAGAATACCAGCTAAACCTCCATTTTATGCACATCAATCATGCAAAACAGTATTTACAATAATCAATGGGAAAATATTCCTGAAAATAATTCCAGGCTGGCATTTTACTACGAATAGTATTGATCCTGTTGATAAAAATAGAATGGGATCACTATCTGCACGTTGGATGAATATAGAACGAAATCATTCTGTCTTAAACCATTTAAGATTTTGGATTTCAATATTACAAAACAGTTCTAATGAGTTAAAGATAGATACTGGGTCTGGAGACATCATAATTTCACCAAGCCCAGTTTTCACAGAAATCGATAAAGGTATTGAAGGAGATTATAGAGAAAGAGAATGGACAGAGGTACTTCATGAAGAACAATCTGATATTCATTATGTTGAGGAGACTTCTGGCATAATTGATGAAATGGAGGATGTAGATGGCGACCAGTAACAGATTTTTGATCAAACGTGAATCATTTGAGACATGGTTTGTTGATGAATCTCCATTGTATTTTGGTAATGGAATAAAAGACATAGATCCTAAAAGAGGGCTTTCACTAAATGGCCCACTTGAATGGAGCGATTCTAAACCAGAGCCTATCACTATTCGGGTAGGCATAATTGGAACAGGGGAAGGAATTCATGAAGTAAATCAATTTTGTAAAAAATTGATGAATGAAATTAGTAATAATAACAAACAACCTTTTCTCAGACCTCCATTTCCAGGAATGTTGAATGTTTTCAAATGTGAGTTACGATTAGATGAAAAATGGACGCAAACTATTACTTCTACTCAGGTCAACGACATACTTTCGATAAGTGCATATGATCTAAGAGTCAAAAAAGCTGCAGAAATCTATGCTCAGAAAGTTAGTAATATTTGTGATAAAGTATCTAGACCAGATGTAATAATATGTCATCAAACCGAAGAACTTGAAAATAAGATAGGTGCTTCTACTACTTCATCCGAGAAAAGTAAAGGTCGTCTTAGAGCTGATGACAGAAAATACTATGAAGATATTAAGAAAAAATCTACTATTTTTCAAATATTAGCTCCATTAGATGATGATACAAGAAATATGATTGACATGCTAGTATTACAGGACTTTAGAAGATTGTTTAAATCTAAATGTCTTCAATATGATATTCCTACACAAATATTAGCTCATAGTACAATAGAAAAAATAAATACAAAAGAAGAGTACATAGAAGATAAAACATCTGATGAAGATCCTGCAACAGTTGCTTGGAATTTTGCCGTTGCATTATATTATAAATCAGATCGTCCTCCTTGGAGAGTAACAACATTGAGAAGTGGCACTTGTTACGTTGGTATTTCCTTCTATCGTGATCAAACCACCTCTGAAACTAATATAGAAACAAGTCTGGCTCAAATTTTTACAGACACTGGAGAGGGGTTAGTTTTGAGAGGCCAACGTTTCAAATGGGAAAATTCTAAGGAAAAATCTCCTCATCTCACTAAAGATGCAGCTCGAAGTTTATTATCCGATGCCATAGATCTTTACAAGGAACACAAAGGACAGAGTCCAGAACGAATTGTAGTGCATAAAACTTCAACATTTACACATGATGAATTGTCTGGTTTTAATGAAGCCCGTCAAGGAATACCATTTCATGATTTCTTATCACTAAGTAAGAGTAAAGGAATTTACCTTTTTAGAAATGGAGACAATGCACCTCTTAGAGGAACTTCCGTTAGATTAAACAAAAATAATATTTTGATTTTTACTAAAGGGTATATCCCATATCTTCGATCATATCCAGGAATTCGTGTTCCACGACCATTACAAATAACAGAACATCATGGAGATTCCTCACCAGAGGAACTTGTTCGTGAAATTATTGCATTAACTAGGCTTAATTGGAATACAGCAAGTTATGCTTGTTATTGGCCAATGACGTTACAGTTTTCAAGAGCTGTCGGAGAGGTTCTAGCTAGAGTACCTCAGGGGTCTAAGATTCAAACCCAATATAGATATTATATGTAATTGGAATATAAAATTATGATATTCCTTCTATTATCTGCAAAAATTGGTTTCTATTCGAAAACTGGGCTGTTGAAAGCATTTTAATTGCAATCTTTACTTTACAATATAAAGGTCGGTAGATAGTGCGTGATGCAGATATTATCTAAAAGATTTCCATTATCTAATATTTATTATCCATTCGTCGATAGAAGAAATATGGATTATTCAGAGGAAAAAATACACGACATTTTAGAATTAAGAGAATGGATATCTGAAGAAATTGAAAAAAGAGAAAGAGAGATAGACAAGTTTCAACAAAATCTTAGTATTCTTGATTCTCTTGTAAAGCAATCAAGTTTTAGCAAAGCATCTTCTCTTGTACCATCTAGT
>JBGPGB010000314.1:0-2855 GCA_041483595.1 Nitrosotalea sp. | reverse complement strand
TGGCTCTAGCCCACTGACAATACTACAGGGTTCCACTTACGCAGATGCAGGTGCAACTGCAACTGACAATGTTGACGGTATTATTACTTCATCCATTATAACATCAAACCCAGTCAATACGGCAGTCCCTGGCACTTATACTATCACCTATAATGTATCCGATAAAGCAGGAAATGCGGCACTACAAGTAACAAGAACAGTCATTGTTGTTTCTGCTGGAGGTACTGTTCCTCTTCCAACAAACATCAGAGTAGATTCACTTGGTGTACAACAGTTCTTTGCACAAAAAGCGGGCAAACAGCAAATTGTTATGGGAACTGGAAATCCAAATTCAATAGCAGGGTTTAGACTTGATGGTGGTAGCAACGCAACACCTCAGACCCAAGGTCAATTCCATTATTATTCAATCCTGCCGCGTAGTGGAGGGCTGGCAAGTGGAGGCACTGAACTTACAATGAGAATCAATCTAAATCCACAGCTCTCAACTGGAACCACTCTACCATGGCAACAGGCCGAAGTAGTAGGATATCAGACATCTCCAAATGACATTGACGAGTTTGAGCAGACTGGCTACTTTAGAATAAGTAATACAGTAGCTGCCAACCACATTTCGTTTAAAGTCGGCGGTGAGCATACATCATCAAATGGGAATCTGGCAGGAACATTTGGAATGGACATAAACTTTAACGGAATTTATGGTGGTGGTTCATCAGGAGCAACATCAGAAAAAGAGTTGACCTATCCAAAATATGAGTTCTTTACGGATCCACAAGCCTTCAAGACTGGAGACATTACAAACAAGTGGATTGGAATCAAGGTGATATCGATGCATGTCCCAACCCCACAGGTGGGATTATGCACAAGTGCTAATCCTTGTCAAGGGGAACTCTACAAGACGTATCTTGATTTGAATCCAATTGATTTCACAACTGGTGCACCCAAAAACAACTGGCAGTTCTTTACTAGCCACTTGGATAATGGTAAGGAAACTGGAATCTACTCTGGACATATAGCAGACTGGGGAATGAAGTTTTTCCAGTTTAGAGTAAATCAGGCACAAAATATTGACTTTGCTTTATTGAGTGTACATCACATTGATACAACAACTGGTCAGAGCATTCCGTGATTAGTCATAATTAGAAATGATATGACAAAAACAGAATCGAATAGTTCAAAGTTTTTTACACTAGAATTATTGTGAGTTTCAAAAAAAGACACCAAAGATACAAACTCTATTATTTGATGGGCTATCCTGCAATTGCTTTTTTAGGCAACTTTCTTAATCTTTATGGCCGAGTTCTTGGACACACATTTTCCATCTTCAATGGAAAATGTCCAACCATGATTAGGGCAAACAATACATCCATCAATTATTCTCCCCTTTGAAAGATCTCCCATTGCATGAGGACAATATCTCTGAACTTCATACTTTGCACCTTCGTGTTCCAAGAGAAAAGTGTCAGAGAAATCTCTACGTGTTTCAAATAATTCAAATGCCTTGTAACTATTTGCATCTACAAAACGAAGGAAGATGATGAGTGCCTCATTATACATATCTGGATTCCTTGAAGCCTTGAATCTCAAACTAAGTAGTAACTGTTCCCAGGTAAGTTTCTTCTCCAGAATTAAATTGAGTATTCTTGAATCTATCGTTAGTTTGTAAAAAAAATTCTCATTTTCAAATAATTTTACTGGATTTGAATCCTTTGTAAAATCTATAATTATTCCTTCTTTGTTTTCGCCAGTAACGTCCAATAATAGTCTACCATTTATTTTCTTTCTAAAATATAAAGACGAACCTACTAGTGGCTCAAAAAATTCTTTGCATTTTTCCAATAGGCTTCCAGTGGGGGATTCTAATGAAGATGGAATTTTATTAATTATGTCCTGTCTGCGTGCTTTGTAGCTTTCAAGATACTGTCTTCTCTTTGTAAATTCCTCTCGCTGGACATTTTTCTCACTGATTATTGTAGGATCTTGATTTGGTTCAAATATGTCTCCAGGCATTAAAATATGGGTTCTGCTAGCTACTCCTTCTTTTTTTAGGAATTCATAAAACATTGCTTGAGTAGGAAATATAGATTCATCTGAAAAGTTAAGCTCAAAGTGTTCATCATTGAGAAAACATGGAGGACCAGCACACGGAATTAAATTATCTGCACCTGATGACTTGAATAATTCTTTGACATGATGAAATTTGGTCATAATTTTATGCTTTGATATTTCTACCTTTTTTTCATGTGGATAATCATATACCATGGGATGCCAATTGGCACCAGAGAACTGTATGAACAGATGATTGATTTTAAAATTATTTTTTATCCATTCAAAATCTTTATTGATAATCTTCATGTCGTTCACATCAACTATTGTTCCCTCGGGTGTTTCAAATACTAGGGTGCAATCATCCCATATTGGGACGGATTGTACGACAGGGCAAAAATTAACGTCAGGACTTAATTTAATTTTTTGTAATGAATTTGCTACGATTATTTCATTTTGAACATTAGCGCGTAGAGTGTCATATAGATAAGGATCAGTATATTTGGGAATAATTATTTTCGTTTTAGGATTTATTGTTTTTAAAAAATTCACATCAAAATGATCTTGATGCTCGTGAGATATTACAACATAGTCAGTATTCCTTAAAGGAGTCAGGTCTAATTGTGTGTTATCAGGAAATTGAAACCAGGTAGTCAGAAATGCACCTTCTCTTGAAAGCCACGGATCGGTTACGATAGACACAGTTGGTGTTTTGATGTAAATACAAGCATGACCATAGAATTTAATTACCATAATCAGTAGTCGTCTGAATACTATTATTAAATATTTTCTCTAATTCAGTCAAGTCAACT
>JBGPGB010000313.1:0-2856 GCA_041483595.1 Nitrosotalea sp. | reverse complement strand
ATAGTTTTGAATAAATGATTGAAATATGACACAAAAATACAGAATGCAATTGAAAATCGCAATTTATCTTGCACATTTGAATCCTGTTACCAAGGCTCATGTGGAAATTATCAATGAGTTAAAAAATGAAAACCAAGTAAGAGTGCTACCAGTCATCTTCATGAAGAACGGTAAGGAAATTAACAGTAGAAGTTTTCCATTTAGTTATGATTTAAGGAAAAAAATGCTCAAGGCTGTATTTGGAGAGAGTATCATAGTATTACCAAATTACACATTCTATGCTCCATTTGTAAAATACATACCTCCAATGTTATCACCATATTCATGGAAAATAAAGAAACAGATTCTTGATGGAATAAAAACAGACTATTTTACTTACACCGGAGACAAAGCTGAGGGTTTTGTGCTCAAGCTTTATGGACTTAACCCCAAAGTAGGCAAGAGGAAGGAAACCTCTGCATCTTTTGTAAAACAAAAAATGTTTGATGCAGCAATGGGAAAAGATACAGATTGGGAAAATTATGTTGAGCCAGAAGTAGTGCAAGTAATCCGTGGGAGTTGGAATGTTGTCAAGAAATTTGCAAGTGCTGAGGATAATACATACAGGATATTAGGTATGAAATTCCCAAGTATAGGATTTTGGTAGAAATAGATTAATTATAGACGAATTGAGTTTTTCAATATGACATCTTTTGTTCCAAAATTCGTCTGGTTTGATGGAAAAATTGTAAAAGATGAAGATGCAAAGGTTCCAGTCATGACTCATGCCATACATTATGGAACTTCAGTTTTTGAAGGACTGCGAGGATATTGGAATTCCAAAAACTTGAATATTTTTAGACTTCATGATCATATTAAGAGATTTAGAAATTCAGGTAAAGTATATTCAATTTCTCTGAGATTTACAGACAAAGAAATAATCAATGCAATAATTGAGCTTTGTAAGAAGAATAGTGTAAGAGAATCATGTTACATAAGACCATTTTATTTTGTTGGTAGACATGGAATTAACCTGCATGTAACTGAAAATACTCCAACACAGGCAGCCATAGTTATGTTCCCTTTTGGAGAATTGTTTAACAAAAATGGAATAAAGGTAGGGATATCTTCTTGGAGAAGAATTCAGGATATCTCTACACCACCACTTGCAAAAATGGGTGGAAATTATCTTAATTCCATACTCGCAACACAGGAATCTAAGAGAAATGGTTACGATGAAGCTATATTGTTAGACCATCTTGGAAACATAAGTGAGGCACCAGGAGAGAACATCTTCATTGTAAGAGATGGAAAGCTGTTAACTCCTCCACCTAGTTCATCAACATTGGAAGGAATAACAAAGGATTCCGTTATCAAAATAGCAAAAGATCTTGGTTACCAAACAGTTGAGCGCGAAATTCCTAGAACTGAGATTTACTTTGGTGATGAAGTATTCCTAACTGGAACAGCAGCAGAAATAACTCCAGTTATTTCAATAGATGGTAAAAAAATTAGAGACGGTAAAGTGGGAGAGATTACAGGAAATATTAGAAAAATATATTCAGATATAACCTCTGGTAAAAACAAGAAGTATTCAAAGTGGATAACACCGGTGTATTAAAATGAAAATTGTTCAGATAGGTACTGGTGGCTTTGGAAAGAATCATGCAAGAATTCTTTCCCAGCTTGGAGTTCTTTCAGCTGTATGTGATATGAATACTTCTCGTGCCGAAGAATTTGGCAAGAAATATTCTGTGAATTATTACTCATCTCTAGATTCCCTTATGGATTCAGAGCAATTTGATGCGGCATTTGTATGCACTCCCACCTCAACTCATTTTGATATAACGAAGACACTCTTAGAACAAAAGAAAAACGTCTTTGTAGAAAAACCAATGACATATCTCTCACGTGAAGGTGAAGACCTACTCAAATTAGCCAAGAAAAACAAGATGATTCTTACTAGTGGTTATATAGAACGATTCAATCCTGCTGTTTCGCTCGTTAAGGAATATGTCAAGACAAAGATGTATGGTGAATTGATAATGCTTGAATTTCACAGAGAAAACAGAATGCCCAGTCACATAAAAGATGTCGGAATTATTTATGATACTTCAGTTCATGATATAGATACTGCCATGTGGTTATTTGATGATGTGCCAGAAGTTGTATTTGCAAGGTCTGGAAAGATAAGACATGAGCATGAAGATTTTGCAACCATCATGCTTGGTTTCAAGGATAATAGGATTGCAATCATCTCATCAAACTGGATTACTCCAATTCGTGTAAGAAAATTTAATGCAGTGTGTGGAGATGCAATAATTTCCGCAGATTTTATTACACAGGAAGTGAAGATTGAAACTAGCTCGGGAGCTGAAATACCCCGCAAGGAAATAGAAGAGCCTTTACTTTTAGAGATAAAGAATTTCATATCAGCAATAGAAGGGAAGGAGGACATTAGAGTAAGAGCAGAAGATGCAGTGAATACAACCAAGATTGCAGAAGCGGCACTTTTATCTAGCCATAAAGGAACCCCAATTTATCTAGATCTAAAATGAACAGAAAATTAATGGAAATTCTCGCTTGCCCAATAGACAAATACTATCCACTTGAGCTTGTGGAATTGACTTCCAAAGAGGAAATTGTTTCCGAGGGTGTAATTTTTTGCTCAAAGTGTTCAAGATACTATCCAATAATAGAAGAGATCCCAATAATGCTACCGGATGAACTACGAGATAAGAATCAAGATATAGAATTCTTAAACAAGTACAAAGGTACTCTTCCTGACAAGATCGTTACAAAAGGCTCTCCATGGCACTTGTGATAAAAATTGGTAACAAATTTTATTTCTGAAAAAGCAAAACTTGGAAAAAATGT
>JBGPGB010000312.1:0-2868 GCA_041483595.1 Nitrosotalea sp. | reverse complement strand
GTAAACAGACAAACAAATTCCAAAAAAATTCCTCTATTGGTGTTAAAAATGATGAATCGTTCCAAATTGAATAAGAAAAAAGCAAATTCGATTTTGGCTTCAATGGAAGATCCTTACTTGAAATTAGTTGAAGCTATAAAGATAAAGTATTAGGAAAAAAATTTTATGCACTTACTAGTTTTTTATATAATAAGACAGCTGAATTTTCATCCTTTTCGCCTACAATTACAGCTGAACCACGCTTCAAGAAACTTACATAGATATCATTAGAAGAAATTGATAATCCAAGTTCACCTTGATTTTGTACTTTGAATCCCTTCTCCGACGCAATGTTAGTTATCTTTGGAACATTAATCTCAATCATCTTTGTTGGAGTGATAGAGAATGTACGTTTTCCTCTATTACGACCACATAGTTCTTCTACAATGAGTTCCCGAGTTGGTAATTCTTCACGTATACCTGAACCACATTCTGGACATTCATCTATCTTGTTGAAAATTGTAGTATTGAAATCAAGATTATCAAGATCAATGTAGAGTAACTTATTTGTCAATGTTGGAGTTCTGCCTATCATAATTTTCACTGCCTCTGCAACCTCAATTCCACCAACAATAGAAAGTATTGAGGGATGAACTCCCTCTGTACTACATGTAGGCATAGAATTTTCATCTAATGATGGAAATATGCAATGGTAGCATGCGGTTTGATGTGGCAAAATGGTAAATACTTGGCCCGAAACTCCGACTGCTGCTCCTGTTACAAATGGAATATTTTTTTTGATACAGGCTTTGTTCAAAGAATATCGAGCATTAACACTATCAAGTGCATCAATTACAACATCACATCCCTCTACAATATCTAGTGCTGTGTAGTCATTTACAGAAACAGGTAATGCTTCAATTATGACATCAGAGTTCATTTTTTTCAGTTTCTTTGCTGCTACCTCAACTTTGACCTGACCAATATCAGATTCATCAAACATTGTTTGCCTATGCAGATTAGACAATTCGATCACGTCTCTATCAACAATCCTTATTGTACCTATTCCCATAGCAACTAGTCTTGTAACTATAGGGTTACCAAGGCCACCTACTCCAACAACACATGCTTTTGCCTTTTTTAGTTTGAGCTGCCCTTCATAACCAATTTCTTCTAACATTACTTGCCTTGAATATTTTTCAAGATCTCTACTTGAAAGCTCAGAACCACCTGCTACTGCAGGTAATACATAAATCTCATCCCCATCCTTTAACACTGTTTCCATACCTCCTGAAAATCTCATATTTTTTCCATTGATGTAGATGTTGATAAGCGATCTAGGAGAACCATCAGGATTAAGAACTCGTCTTTTAAATTCATCACCCATTTGCTCTGAGATTTTAGCAAATGCTTCAGATAGAGTAGTAGCTATCAAGTCGATTTTCTTTTCTCCCCCACCTTTATTTAGCACAGAAGGAATTGTGAATTTTATATTTGCCATCTATCTCACCAACGCTAAAATTTTACCAACATCAGCCTGCATTACTTGAGGCTTAGGAAGTACTTCCATCATAACTTCTGTTGTTTTTAGTCCATTACCAGTAACATAACATACAGTACAGTCATTCTTGTCAATTTTTCCTTCATCAACCATTTTTTTCAACACTGCTACTGAAACACCACCTGCGGGCTCTGTGAATATGCCTTCAGTTCTGGCTAACAACAGTATAGCATCTAAGATTTCTTTATTGTTTGATTCTTCAGCAAAACCGTTGTATTGTTTTAGACGTCTTAGTACATATTGTCCATCTCCAGGATCACCTATCGCTAAACTTTTTGCTATTGTATCGGGAGTTTCCACCGGAGTCACTTGTGAAAGTTTTTTCTTAAAGGCATCGACAATAGGTGCGCATCCATGCGGCTGGGCTGCAATCATATGCATATTAGAGACTTGATTGATTAATGAAATACTTTCTAATTCTTCAAAGCCCTTACAAATGGCATTCAACATAGCTCCACTCCCAACTGGTACAATAAGTTGGTCTGGTACTTTCCAGTTAAGCTGTTCTGCCACTTCATACGATAATGTCTTTGATCCTTCTACGTAATACGAACGCATGTTTATGTTTACTATTCCTATCCCCTTGCTATCACCTATCTGTGCGGCAATTCGATTTGCGTCATCATATGTTCCATCAACTGATATAAAATTAGCACCATAAGAGAGAGCTTGAGTTATTTTTGCATGTTCAATATCACTTGGTGCAAATATGTAACAAGGAAAATCACCTTTTGCCGCATGAGCTGCTGTAGCTGATGCGAGATTTCCAGTGGATGCGCAACCTACAGCAGAAAGACCAAATTCTTTTGCTTTTGATACTGCCACTCCAGCTGGTCTGTCTTTAAATGAGAATGTAGGATTTACTGAATCATTTTTTATGTAAAGATTATTCAATCCAAGTGCTTTACCCAGTTTTTCTGCTTTAATCAGCGGTGTCATCCCAGCACCTATACTTACAATATTGGATTTGGATTCAATTGGTAAAAGTTCATGATATCTCCAGTATGTGTGCTCACGATTTGCAAATGTATTCTTGTTTACAGATGGGAAATCATAACATACATCAAGAGGGCCAAAACATTCTTCACATATGTACCTGAATGTAGGCAGGTATTCCTTCTTACACTCTCTACACTGTAAAAATTTTATTTTTCCCAAGGTAATTCTAATTTTATAAAATAGTACATAAAAAATCCTAATATTAATTTAAGTGATACTTAACTTCTAGAACACTAGGATTAAGTGAAAATTAATACAAATTTAGTAGTAATTTTAAAAAAGATCCATTAACAAAAGAGGTCATAACTTGGAAATTTTGTAAATTGAGG
>JBGPGB010000311.1:0-2899 GCA_041483595.1 Nitrosotalea sp. | reverse complement strand
GTATCTTGAATTGTACCTGAAAAGTTGATTTTACTGCCTCCCTTGTAAAAGGGTGCATTAGTCTTAAGCGAAATTACTTCCGCATAAGCTGGAATTGCCGTAGATGATACAATAATAGATAATAACAACAGAAGATACAAGATTTTTTCATTCATGCTAAGGATTCAATGAAGCCAATTATTAAAAACTCAGTAGAATGGGGAAGAAGTGTTAATTAAACTAAAAAACTTTGACACAAAAAGGCTGTTTCTTCACGGCATTATGATTGAATTAATGTCCCTAGAATGTATAAAATAGGGCATGTAAAAGATATGGACATTAATGGAGATTTCAAGCAGAAACGTAGTTGAAGGTCCATCAAGAGCACCGCATAGAGCAATGTACAAAGCTATGGGCCTTGATGATAATGACTTGGGAAAACCATTCATTGGCGTATCACACAGCGGAAACGAGGCTACGCCGTGTAATATCCATCTCGGAAGATTGGCAACTCATGCAAAAGCAGGAGTAGAAAATGCTGGAGGAACCCCAAGAGAGTTTTCCACAATTGCCGTAAGCGACGGTATTGCAATGGGACATGAAGGAATGAAATCGTCTCTTGTCAGCAGAGAAATTATTGCTGATTCTATTGAACTCATGGTAAGAGCCCATCAATATGATGGCCTAGTTGGAATTGCAGGTTGTGATAAGAGTCTACCAGGTACAATGATGGCAATGGCGCGTCTTAACTTGCCGTCAGTCTTTGTTTATGGTGGCACAATAATGCCTGGAATTTATGAGGGAAAACAAGTAACAGTTCAAGATGTATACGAGGCAGTTGGTGCATATGATGCAGGTAATTTAACACTTGAAGCGCTTAAGAATTTAGAAAATGTAGCTTGTCCGAATTCTGGCTCCTGTGGAGGAATGTATACTGCAAACACAATGGCATCAATTAGTGAAGCAATTGGAATAGCACTTCCTGGAAACGCATCTCCCCCTGCAGAAGATCCAAGAAGAGAAAAAATGGTTTATGAAAGTGGAAAAGCGGTAATGAATTTACTTGAAATTGGAATAAAACCAAAAGACATTTTTACATTTGAGGCATTTGAGAATGCAATTATAGTTGCTAATGCAATAGGAGGCTCTACAAATGCAGTATTACATTTACTTGCATTATCCCGCGAGATAGGAGTAAAATTATCACTTGATGATTTTGAGAGAATTAGAAGAAAGACGCCACATATTGCCGACATGCGACCAGGAGGCACGTATGTCATGTTAGATCTTGATAAAATAGGTGGAATTCCACTGCTGATGAAAAGTTTACAGAAGAAAAATCTCATTAATGAAAATGTCATCACTGCTACTGGTAAAACAGTAAAACAAAATCTTGATTCGTTACATATTTCATTTGACATAAATCAGAAAGTTCTAAAATCAATCGAGTCCCCAATTCATGAAGTCGGAACTCTTACAATCCTCAGAGGTTCATTAGCACCAGATGGTGCAGTAGTAAAAGTTGCTGGAATTCACACAAAAGAATTCAGGGGGAGAGCTAAAGTCTACGATAGAGAAGAGGATGCATTTGATGCAATATCAAAAAGACAGATAAAAGAACACGATGTTGTGATAATAAGATATGAAGGTCCAAAGGGAGGACCTGGTATGCGTGAGATGTTAGGAGTAACAGCAGCACTTGTAGGACAAAACCTTGGTGAAAAAGTTGCCTTGATAACAGATGGAAGGTTTTCAGGTGCAACAAGAGGATTCATGATCGGACATGTTTCTCCGGAGGCTGCGGTTGGAGGAAATATTGCTTTGGTAAAAGAAGGAGATGAAATTGTAATCAACCTTGAGAAGAACACTATTGATATCATGGTACCAGAAAATGAACTCGTGCAAAGAAGAAAAGAGTGGAAACCAAGAAAGCCAAATTATGAAACAGGGGCTCTTGCAAAATATGCATCACTAGTAACTTCTGCCGCAGAAGGCGCAATTACAAAACCAATCTGGTAAATGCAGAAATTTTCAAACATCTATTCTTCTGGAATGTGAAACTGACAAAAAAGTCTCAATTTCGGACCAATTCTTTTTGCCGTAATAGATACACCGTCTTCAAGGCCTTTTTCACATATTACACAGGCTGCTTCCCGTAAAGTTGTTTGTACTAGAATTTTTTTTCTAATAAAGTACAGATCCTGAAACAATAATAATTTAGTTCCATCAAGTCTTGGAATCAGGATTTGAGACATGTTCAATACACGCGCAAATCGCATATAAAGGTACCGTACCATACCGTAATGAGCGTAATCTCAAGATTGATTAATTTTAAATAGAGATAAGGTACGAATTGTGTCATGGGTGGCCACATTTGGGCATTCGAGCCTTAAGATAATACCTCTAGACTATACTGGCTCCCAATTTGAACTCTACAACAAAATATCGCGCGAGTTTGATTATTCATTCTTCTTTGAATCCCTTACAGGGCCTGAAGAATTAGCAGAAACATCTCTGATTGGTTTCGGCCCTTCCATAATCATCAAGGGATATTCTGATAAAATTGTACTACACTACAAGATTGGAGGTTCAATGACAATTAAGACAGAGGATCCTTTGTCTGAAATCAAAAAGATAGTCTACCAGATACCTGATCAAAAGTACAGGTACGTGGGTGGGGCAGTAGGAATCATCAATTATGATGCAATTAGATTGTGGGAAAAAATTCCAAGCTCACGCAAAGGATCGGAAGAACCATTGATGGAGTTTGGAATCTATACAGATGGAATTCTTTATGACAACAAGGGAAAAAAATCATTTTATTTTTACTATGATAGAAATAGAATCGATGAAATATCATTCTCAAACGTAGAGTGTGGCAAGTTTTCAGCCTCGGGAATTTCTGAGAATTTAGATAAGG
>JBGPGB010000310.1:0-2903 GCA_041483595.1 Nitrosotalea sp. | reverse complement strand
TGCACCATATACAGCACCAGGAAATGCAATACCAGAATTTGGTCCAGTAGCATCAATAGTTCTTGCAATTGCTGTGTTGAGCGTTGTAGTGTTTGCTGCAAAAACTAGAGTAATTCCAAGACTCTAAAATAATCTTCCCTTTTTATTATTTTTATTATGAACTTAGTTGTGGCTTTACTGTAGATAACGAAATAGCATGATCATCAATTAAAACTCCTACTCCTACTGAGACACTCTCTATTTTAATTACGATCTTTGTCAGGTTATCATCAGAAAGATTATATTGTTTCTCCATAGATTTTTTTACTCTCATCTCTGTATCTGAGATTTCATTAAGGCTAGATGGTAAAGAGACATCCAAAGTCTTTCTTAACAAATTCTGTGGAATCTTTCCACTATCATCTTGAACTATGCTAAATGAAATTTTATCGACAATTACTTCATGAGGAATTGAATCTAAGGCATTTGCAGTATAGAATACTTGGACATCTAAAATATTGATATCATTTGAAGAACTTGCCATTGTTGTTCCACCGTTAAACGCCGAGTCTAATGGAACATTAATGATGGTAAATCCTTCGATGAAATTTTCATTATTATTGCCAAGTGCAGCTCTTATGTCATGACACGTTAAACTCTTTGATGTTTCAGAATCCATTTTTAGCAAAATAGCATTTGAGATTGGGCCATTGTTAAGTACCAAATTCCAAAGAACTTGAGTTTGGGATTTTTGTTTATTAAATAAGCTAATATCTGTATCATAATGACCAGGTCTGAGTGGTCCCTCTCCTGCATATATCGAACCACATTCAAACTTGGTTGTATATGTAACACTTCTTGTAGAACTTGCTGATACAACATTGTTGGTAGGTAAGTCAGTAAAGGTTGCAACACCAGATGAATTATTCATCTGAACTGTTTTTTGAATCTGGTCCACACCAAATCCTGATGTTGTACCTGTCTGGATAATTGTATAATTCCCATTTTTTATTCCTGTCAAAGTGATTACACCATCTTTTTCTTTCTCTGAATCATCAGCAGAATTATCTGTAATTATATAATTTCCTGTACCTGTAAATGGATTTGGTGATATTACAAATTGACTTCCACCAATCAACTTGTTATCGTTTGAGAGTGAAATCATGGTAAGTGAAGAGCTTTGTGCAAATACGGAATCTTCTATATGATGGATTCCTGAATTTAATACAATATACAAAATCAATACAATAGCTGATGTTGCAAAAATAGTTGATATTTTTACCCAGCTCTTCATTTCATAACTCTATCATATCTTGTTAATAATTTTATGTCAAACATGGTCTTGCTCAAAGATTAAATAGGTTGTAATGTCTTTTTTCAAATAATGCAACTTTATGTCAAGATTATGTTATCATTAATTTTTGGATTGGTAATTTTGTCATCTGCAGTTCCATTTGTTCCACAAAAAGCATATGGTGATGGTTTTACTCAAGAAAATGTACAGGCAAGCATTGGAAACAGAATAATTACAGCTTTCATCAAGGTAAATCCTCCAATTATAACCTCTGATAATTCAGGTGACAAGTTTATACTGTTCAGATTTTTTGATTCAAATACAAATAAAACAATAAACAATGTTTCATTTTTTATTAACGTAACAAAACACGACAAAATTTTGATGCATGATCTTTTTTACACCCATTCCGGATTTCTCATAATAAAGTTACAACCTGCTAGTAAAGTAGGAGAATGGACAGTGTACGGTGATCATGATCCAGTATTAGGTGGATGGATGTCACAAACTGATGAAATAACCGTTCTAGCACCAATACTCACAGAAGGAGGTCTTTATCACTTTAATATGGAAATTCTAGCTCTTGATTATGCTAATACACTAGTTGATCCATCAATTGCTCCCAAATTTGATTCTTATCTAAGTGTGGGTGATGTGTCAAATCAAGATATTACTTATCAAAATAATAGATATAACACCACACTAATTTCATACTATGACAAGACATCAAACTTTAATTTTAATGAGTCAAGCAAACAATTTTCTTGGAAGATGCCATTTGAGTGGAATGTCAATAGATTTCTTGATAGACCGATATTCATTCATGAAGAGTTGAGAGTACCCAAGTCACTTACCGCCTTTTCAGATACACCAACATATGCCGCAAGTGCAGAAGGGTTTGGTCTTTCTGGGAGAAGAGTCATTGTGGATCCATATACTCTTGGTGATTATATGATAGTGCATTTGTTCCTTAACAGAGCTGATCTAGTAAGCATGGCAAAGACTGTTTCACCGGGAGAAAAAAATATTGAATTTAAAGTAGCTCCGGAAAAGTCAAACGTGCAATCATCTGCATCACTTTTGACAGACTTTGGAGGATGGCACATTAAGCTTGGATGGAATCCAAAAACTTTGACTGCAAATTCACAAAATAGTTTGAATATTAGCTTCTATGATGCATTTAACGAAAAACAGGTCACAGGGGATGTGAATTATGACATTCAGATACTTGACAAAGATCAAAGTGTATTATGGTCAAAGACTGATGCTATCGCTTCGAATGGAGTAGGTACTCAAACAGTGAGCTTACCTGGTAATGGTATCTATAGCATCACTGTAAAGATAAAATCAATCGTTAACAATGGTCTTCCTGATAATACAAGATCTGGTATGGGCAGAGGAAACATAGTGATACCTTCCACTGTTACAGAAATGGATTCGCTTACACAATCAGGTGGACAACAAACTAATGCAACTGTACCAGAATTTGGTCCAGTAGCATCAATAGTTCTTGCAACTGCTATATTGAGCATTGTAATTTTTACGGCAAAAACTAGAATTCTAAGACAGTAGACTTTTCTTTTTATTGTTTACTTGTGCAAATTTTTCTATAGTTTTACGGTAGATAAAG